>JAOUKJ010000223.1 GCA_029882675.1 Cyclobacteriaceae bacterium | reverse complement strand
TTATGATGAAAGTGATGAGAGTAAATTTGAGAAAAAGGTGATTGACGGACAAACGATCCTGTCCTTGCCCACTTTTTATGTGACAGAAGCGTCCAAAGAGCAAAAACAGCAAAAGGTTTCCTCTTCGCGTTATGACAAGACATTACTGGAAACTGTAGTGAAAATTTACTTTAATGCAGGCGCCAGTAAACTGGAGGATAAGTACCATACAGACCTTAATGAAATTCTTGAAATATTAAATAATAATGATATGCTGGGCGTGATCATTTCTGGTTATGCCTCCACTGAAGGGGATGAACAAATGAACATCGAGCTCTCAAACCAACGAGCCATTGGTGTATTGGAATACCTGAATCATCAGGGGATCGTGCGTCGCCGTATTGTTGCCCGGGGATATGGAGAGACAAAGGTTGAAGAAGTATCCGCTAAAGAGAGCCGAAGGGTAGAGCTACAAATCGTTGATCTGGCCGAATATAACCGGCTTTAACCTTTAGGTCGGATGAATGAGGAATCCCCATAGCTGAGAAAACGATAATCATGTTCCAGGGCATGTGTGTAAATTTTTCGCCAATCCTGACCAATGAAGGCTGCTATTAACATGATGAGTGTTGATTTGGGCATGTGAAAATTGGTGATCAGTGCATCGGTTAGCTTGAATTTATACCCGGGAGTAATAAATATTTCCGTTGAACCGGTTAGGAAGTCAGTACCTGATTGTTTTACCTGATCTTCTATATTTTTCATGGCCTGTTTTACAGGAGGAAGTAAGTGTTCAGGGTGATTGTAGGGGTAGGTCTTTGGAATAAAAAAAGGGGTATTCGCTCCTTCCATATGCAACCTGACACCATACCAGTAAAGACTTTCCAGGGTTCGGAGTGAGGTGGTGCCCACCGGAATGATAGGCCCTTTCGTCTTTGCCACCATTTTTATTGTTTCTACCGGGACAATTAATTGTTCGTTATGCATTTCATGTTCCAAAACGTTACTGTGTTTTACCGGCTGAAAAGTGCCTGCACTGACATGGAGGGTAACATATGCACATTCTACACCCTTTTTCTTAAGTTTTTGCAACATATCATCTGTGAAGTGCAGACCCGCTGTAGGCGCAGCAACGGCACCGGGATTACAACTGTACACCGTTTGATACCTTTCCTTATCTGACGGTTCATCCTTACGTCTGATGTATGGTGGAAGTGGGGTTCTACCCGCAATATCCAGCACACTGGCCAGTGTGTTTTCCCCACTCCAGGAAAGTTCAACCCGCTGGTTTTGTCGGTCAATCAGGCGGGCTTCGAGTGTTAAATCACCAAGTTGGGCCTGAAGTACTTGCCCATCCTTCCATTTTTTCAGATTGCCAATCATGCATTTCCATTGTACAGGGCCACTTGATGCCATTGTCAACTGTACGTCAGCAGATGGAAAGACCGGCTCGGTCAGAAAAATCTCTATCCGGGCTCCGGAATTTTTATAAAGAATGAGACGGGCCG
This sequence comes from Cyclobacteriaceae bacterium, assembly GCA_029882675.1. Taxonomy (GTDB): domain Bacteria; phylum Bacteroidota; class Bacteroidia; order Cytophagales; family Cyclobacteriaceae; genus JAOUKJ01. Next base: position 5,324 of record JAOUKJ010000223.1, on the reverse strand, counting down.
GGATAACACGGGTGTCGTTAAATACCAGCAGACTACCCGATGGAACCAGATCCACGAGATCCCTGAAAAAATAGTCTGTAACCTGCCCATCATAAAAGAGCATTTTACTATTATTGCGTTCCTTCAGTGGAAAGTGAGCTATCCGTTCATCCGGTAATTCGTAACTGAAATCGTTGAGACTAAGCTGGTTTTTCATGGAAATGCAAATATAAACTTGTATTGTCTTTAATATTCCTTAAAATTGAAAAGGATTAGTGGAACATGATAAAAATTGATATTTACCCCTATATCTTAAATTTTAACTTCAGTGCAAAGACGTCACGCGGAGCGATGAAGGAGAAAAAGACGTATTTTCTCCGCGTTGAAGACAATCAAACTTGTGCCGTGGGCTGGGGTGAATGCAGCACGATTGAAAATTTAAGTGTTGATGGAATGGTTGACTATGAACAGTTGGTCCCTAAAATAACACCCGGTCTGTCTGGATTTGACTATCAGGGTGAATGTGATATTCCTGAAGCCTTAAGTAAGGTTATCCCAGCGGAGTTTCCGGCTTTACTGATGGGATTGGAAACGGCGTTTCTCAATTTAAAACAAGGAAAAGAAGGAAAAGTATTTTCCGATACTTTTTTCAACGGGGATCAGCGCATTCCAATCAATGGCCTGGTGTGGATGGGGGATGTGGATTTTATGCTTCAACAGGTCGATGAAAAAATAGCCCTCGGATTTAATACCATCAAATTAAAAGTGGGTGGCATTGATTTCGCTCAGGAATGTGAAATTCTTAAATATATACGTGATTCATTTTCTGTAAATCAGATTACGCTGCGTTTAGATGCGAATGGGGCTTTTTCCCCGGCCGAGGCCCTGAAAAAACTGGAAATACTCTCTCAATATGAGGTGCATTCCATCGAACAACCTCTTAAGGCCGGTCAGCCGGAAATGGCAGAAGTTATTTCTGCATCTCCTGTACCAGTTGCGCTCGATGAAGAATTAATCGGAATAACGGACGGCAAGACTGATCTTCTGGATCGCCTGAAGCCACATTTCATTGTCCTGAAGCCTTCCCTGCATGGCGGATTTCATGGCTGCAGGGAGTGGATAAGGGCCATGGACAATGTTGGTGGTGGATGGTGGATAACATCAGCGCTCGAATCAAACATCGGACTGAATGCCATTGCACAGTTTGTAGCAGGTTATCAACCGGTATTACCACAAGGGCTGGGAACGGGTAAACTGTATGAAAATAATGTTTCTTCACCGTTGACAATTGCCGGTGGAGGTCTTTATTATGATAAAAGTAAAACATGGAACCTTAATATGATGATGCCGTATGGAGCATAGCGAAAGTAGAATACATAAAATGGGCAATAAACTGCCTTTTGGACAGGAATATATTGCTGAATTTGTATACGGTGGAATTGATGGTGCGATTACAACCTTTGCTGTCGTGGCAGGTGCAACGGGTGCTAAGGCGGGACTTGAATGGGTGTTGATCTTTGGTTTTGCCAACCTCATTGCCGATGGATTTTCGATGTCGGTGGGGAATTTCTTTTCAGTAAAATCTGAACGGGATCGTTTTGAAAAACACAAAGCCATTGAATATTGGGAGGTGGATAACCTAAGGGAGAAAGAAGTGGAGGAAATTCGTGAGATTTACGAAGCTAAAGGATTTAAAGGTGATTTGCTGGAGCAGGTAGTGGGGGTAATCACGGCTGATAAAGACATCTGGGTTGATACCATGATGAAAGAAGAACTCGAAATGACCAAAGACGACAAAACTCCTTTAAAAACGGCTTTTGTAACCTTTGTTTCCTTTAACCTTATTGGTCTCATTCCCCTGCTTATTTATTTGTTTTCAGCTTTTGTGGATTTAGGCTCTGCCAACCTGTTTATTGTGTCTTGTTTTGCTACGGGATTTGGATTGACGGTTGTGGGTTATTTTAAATCAAAGGTAAATGATAAGCCCTGGGTAAAGGGCGTAATAGAAACATTATTGCTGGGTGGAATAGCTGCTTTTCTGGCCTATTTTGCAGGAGATGTGTTGGCTCATTATTTTCTTTAAACCGGCCCGTATTTAAATGGTAGCCCGTTTCAATTCTTCACATGCCCGGATACAAAGATCATTGAGCTCTTCAAATATTAGCTTTAATTCCTTATGTCCGGCACCTTCGTCTGCTTTTATTTCCAGGTTTTTTACCAATGGAATGGCTTTTTTTAGTCCCATAAAAGTGATTGAAGGTTTGATTTTATGCGCTAACTGACCAACGTTGGCGAAAGCATTTTGAGCTAATGATATTTTTATTTCTTCGAGTGCTTCAGGAATAGATTTGAGGAATACTTCAATCATTTCTTTCATAAAGCCCTTGTCATCATGACACACTTTTCTAAGGTATTCGATATCTGTTACTGTATCATTATTATGACTAAACCCTTCTTTCATATTATTAGCTGCTATGTTGCTTGTTTGGTTTTCTATATTTTTCACATAGGTTGTGATCACCGACCGGAGTTCTGAAGGCTGAAAAGGTTTCGATAAATACCCGTCCATGCCTGCTGCCAGGCATTTTTCATTATCCCCTTTAATTGCGTTGGCAGTAAGTGCAACAATAGGGGTGGTTGACTTGGGGGGTGTAAACCGGTTTCTGATAATGCTGGTCGCCTCAAATCCATCCATCACAGGCATTTGGACATCCATCAGTATCAGGTCAAAATTTTTCCCTTTTAATTCATCAATGGCTATATTTCCATTGGAAGCTTCCGTTACTTCAATTTTCCATTTGCTCATGAGCTTCATGGCATACAATCTGTTGACATCATTGTCTTCGACAAGCAGAATATTTAATCCACCCAGATCTTCTGCTGAAAGGATCTCTTTTTCTTGCTCTACTTTCAAATCTTTTTCAGTCCCTTTTTCAAAGGGCAGGACAACGGAAAAGGTCGTTCCTTTGTTTTCAACACTTCTCACTTTAATCGACCCTTTGTGCAGGTCAATGAGCTGCTTGGTAATGGTCAGCCCCAGTCCGGTACCCCCATACCTGCGCGATACACTTTCATCAGCCTGGGTGAAACTGTCAAAAATTTTCTCCAGTTTGTCTCTTGAAATACCAATCCCTGTATCACTGATGTCAAAGGAGATGTGGTAAAGGCCTTTCCTTTTCATTTTCAGGCTTATGTCGATATCAATACGACCTATATGTGTAAATTTAAGTGCATTGCTAATCAGGTTTATCAGGATTTGATTGAGGCGGTGAGGATCACCTTTTACAATAATATCCGCTTCCGGGTCAATTTCATAAGACAGGGTTAAGTCCTTTCTTTTGGCCTGATGTATAAAGGTGTTGTATAAGGATTCAAGCTGATCGCGGATAAAAAAACCTATTTTTTCAAATTTTAATTTTCCTGATTCTATAATTGATAAATCGAGGATGTCGTCAATAATTACCTGTAAACTTTCTGCCGACTTTTGGATGGCACTGAGGTATTTTTCGCTTTCGGCTTTACTTTCAGCACTGGCCAGAAGGGTGGCCATCCCAGAGATACCATTGATAGGTGTTCTGATTTCATGGCTCATATTGGCCATGAACTTTTCTTTGGCCTGTTTGGCTTTTCGCAACTCTTCGGCGTCTCTTTTTAATTGAGTGATGTCACGGCAGTCGAGAATAAGGCCATTGACTCCTTCTTTATGGTTTAAATTGATGGCATTAAACTCCAGGTACTTATAATCACCGTTTTTACAATGAAAAGTAAACTCCACGTTTTCATCGTAGGGTTTGTCAATACTCGTTTTAAAACGTTTTTTTAAAATTTTCTGACTGTCAGGGTGAAGGTAATCAAAGAATTTTTTTCCAATAAGGCTTCCCGGCACATAGCCGAGGGTCTCTTCCACGGAAGGATTGTGATATTTTATTATACCATGATAGTCAACAATAAAAATAATGTCTGTGCCGTCTTCTACAACGGCTTTATAAAAGTCTCCTGACTTTACGTATTTGTCAATATCGCTATCCATGTTTGTTTACTATTCAATGTTATTTTTCAGGGGGGAAATTTCTTTCAGGTACCTGTAAATACTGGATTTCCCTATATCCAGCTTATCAGCTACTGTAGGGATGTCATTTTTATATTTATTGAGAAAATGGGATATAATTTTGAGGTTATATTCTTTCAGGGTCATTTCGGATATGAGAAATTTATCTTCTTTATTGAGGCTGTTGAAGGTGATGTCAGTGTCCCGGATTTCTCCATTTTCTGCCATAACAGCTGCCAGTTCAATGACAGATTTCAGTTCGCGAACATTCCCCGGGAAGGGGTAGTTGAGCAATTTTTCCCGGGCATTACTGTCTATTTTCAGGGAGCCAAGCCCGTTTTCCTGTGCAAAAGATTTCAGGAAATGCCTGGCAAGCAGAATAATGTCATTTCCACGCTCGCGAAGGGGGGGGAGGCGTATCGGCAGGCCAAGGAGCCTGTAAAAGAGGTCTTCCCTGAACCTTCCTTTTTTCACTTCCTTGGCCAGGTCGCGATGGGTGGCTACAATGATACGCACATCCAGCTTGATTGTGTTGTTTCCGCCAATGCGTGTAATTTCTTTTTCCTGAAGTACGCGAAGCAACTTGGATTGAAGGTTCAAATCCATTTCCCCAATTTCATCCAATAAAATACTTCCACCTTCCGCCTCTTCAAATTTACCAATACGCCTTGTAGAAGCACCGGTAAATGCACCCTTTTCATGGCCAAAAAGTTCACTTTCAATGAGGTCAGCCGGTATGGCCGTGATGTTTACTGCTACAAAAGGATTTTTCTTTCGGGGTGAGTTATAATGTATGGCTTTGGCGGCCATTTCTTTTCCGGTGCCGGTCTCTCCGGTAATTGATACAATGATATTGGTTTTTATCGCCTTTTCCAGTAGCCGAAAAGTGTCTTTGATGGCTTCACTATTGCCTATGATGATTTTTTCAAATCCATACTTTGTGCTGATCTCCTCACGCAGAATATCGATCTCTTTGATCAATGACACTTTGCTTCTGGCATTATTGATGGAATTCAGCAGGCGATCACGGGTCTCTTCATCTTTAGAAATATAGTCATAAGCCCCCAGTTTGAGTAATTTTACAGCAGTACCTATTTTTTCCTGTGCAGAGATGATGATGACCGGAACATGTTGATCAACCGTACGGATGGCTGAAAGCACTTCTTCACCTGTCAGATCAGGCAGGGTATAATCCAAAGTGACCAGATCGGGCTTTCGGTGAAGATTATCCAGGAATTGTTGTCCATTGTCGAATATCTCAATCTCAAAATCAGGATTTAGACTCAAGACGTATTTC
>JAOUKJ010000829.1 GCA_029882675.1 Cyclobacteriaceae bacterium | reverse complement strand
CTGCCATGGCTATACCTTCAAGGTTGTCTCAAACCCGAAAATAATAAAGGTAAATAATTTCATTACCTCTGTCATGATTCAATGTACATGGCTCATCGTTTATTGTTAATGGTTAATGGTTTCACTACCCGTAAACCCGCATCAACACCTCGGTGATTGACCTTACATCAAACTTCTTCAGTATATTGCGGCGGTGGGTATTGACCGTATGCACACTGATAAATAGTTTGTTGGCTATCTCCTGACTAGTCATGCCTTTGCCCAACAGGTGGATAAGTTCATTTTCCCGTTTACTCACCACCAAATCATTGTTGCTATATATATCATCGGCCTTGGCCATTTCTTCATAAACCATCTGATCAAACAGGTCCTGCCCCTGCCCTTCCCAACGCGCCTGTACCGACCCGTCTTTTTTAATGTGGCTGATGTCTGTACAGATAGAAAGCGAGCTGATCATACCCGCATGCTCACTTACTTCCAATACAGATGATTGGCGTAATATACGGATATATTCCCCTGATTTTTTTCTCAACCGGTAATCAATAAATAATTTGGCACTACCCACATTTGCTAAAGGAAGTGTATCAGCCACCAGCATGGATACTTTTGCCGCAATTAATAGCCCTTTTAAGTCTTCCGGATGTACCAGCGCATATAAATCTATGGCTGTTTTCAAAGGCGCTTCAATTTCAAGAAAACGATCAAAACCCCTGCTAAATATGATCTCTTTATTGGCGTAATCATAAACATATACCAATTGCGAAGCAAAATTGATGTCTTTGACAAACATCTCATAATTTCCCTGAAGCGGTTGCACTTCGCGATAATTCGTCAGGAAATTATTGAATGTAAGTAGTAAGTTATTTTTCTCTTCTTCGAACATTGATAATAGAAGAATATTTTAAGGTTAAGTTTACTGATACCTCTTTTCTTTTACCCATTGCTTTGTTTTTTATAATTATGTCACCCCTTATGGGGTTCAATGGTATATTTCTTTTGATCTATCAATATTTCACCCCTATCGGGATTTTCCCGGCGCATAGGTTCATTGAAACATTGTTTTTATCATCAGTTCCGCCATCATATTTACTTACTGCATACTGCCAAAAAATCCTTCAGCACCTCATTAAACTCCCCGGCATTGTCCAGCTGCGGATAATGACCGGAACCACTTACACTTTGCACACTACCTTTCCATAGATCAAGTCCCAGGCTTTGAATATAATCCAAAGACACAAAAGGGTCTCTTTCACCATGTATAACAGCTACCGGAAAAGCTGCGCTGCGAATAATGTCCGATTCATCGCAATAGGTCTCCGGACGGGCCAGGCTGGCGGGCAAGGCCCCCCGGAATTTTGCGTCTGTTTTTTCAAAATCATCCAACACCAAACCGGCATCGGCTTCGTTCAATCCGCAGGCCTCGATCAGCAGATCAAACTCCTCCCGGGTGTATTCTTCTTTCAACAGCACGGCCATGCCCGGATGGGGCAGAAACATTTTGTCCATCTGTGGGGGCATGGTCAGCGCGGGTGTACCCCATACTACCACACCGGCCAGGCCCTTGAGTTTCGGTACAGCTTCTAAAGCAATGTGTCCGCCCAAAGAATGACCGGCCAGCACCACATTTTCCAGCCCTGTTTCAGCAATAAAGCCACTGACTATATCGGACAAATACCCGATATTATAATTGGTCGGATCTGTCAAATGGT
>JAOUKJ010000828.1 GCA_029882675.1 Cyclobacteriaceae bacterium | reverse complement strand
CACGCTGGCCCTCCATCCCGACTGTTACGTAGCCTACGACCTGGCCAACAGCGCCCTGTATAAAGCCTGGAAAGGAGGCGTGTTGCTGGAAGGATCCGTGTTTACCAATGTAAAGAACATCCAGCCACTCTCCTGGGGCACAACCTATTTTACCGACAGCCTGCAGCAATCAGCCTGGTGGCTTATCAAAGAAGAAAACAAGGCGATAATAAAGGCCACCAACAAAGGGTATTTTTTTAAAGAGGATCATATTACCTTAAAATATGAGATTTATCTGCCCAACCGTGATACAATTTTCGTCGAAGAACAAACGGATTTCATCAGGCATAAAGACGGACGACCTGGCCTGGAACGCATTTTCCACACACAGGGTATTCCAAAAGGCCACTATATTGCCCTTACAACCTTTGGGGAGGATCTTAAACTAAAAAACAACGAAAAGACCATATGGACACGGTTTTTCCCTGTCACGAAAGAGCCTGTCGTTCCTGAACTCACCGTTTCATACGACCATACGGGGCGCAATTTTATGGAAAAAAGCGACTGCTTCACATGCCATGAAGTCGATGAAGTGACTGTAGGCCCATCGCTCAGGCAAATTGCCCAACGTTATGACGAATCCAAAGAAATAAGGCAACAACTGGCTGAAAAAGTAATAGCCGGTGGAGGTGGAGTGTGGGGCACAGCACCGATGAACCCCCACCCTACCCTTAATGAAGATGAACTACATACCATGCTGCGGTATATCCTGAGTTTAAAACCAAAAGAGGAAATGCCCACGTTGGCCATCACCGAAACAATAAACCCACAGCCAGATAATTCTCTCCCGGTGCGTCCCGGCTTTGGCGCACCCCTTGAAGGTGTACATCCCAGTTATGACCTCAGCGTGATCAGGCATAGTGACTTCAAACCCCGGGTGGGCGGACTGGCTTTCACGGCTGATGGAGGGCTGCTCGTCACCACCTGGGACTCTATTGGTGGGGTGTATTTGCTGCGGGGGGTAGAAACCGGCGACACCAGCAAAATCACCCGTAAACGTATTGCTGCCGGCCTGGCAGAGCCCCTGGGCATTGAGGTCGTGGACGGGGAAATATTCGTCGTGCAAAAACACGAACTCACCCGGCTCATCGACCACGATGGTGATGAGATCATCGATGAATACCAAGCCATTTGCAACACCTGGACGGTTTCAAACGATTTTCACGAATTTGCCTTTGGGCCGGTGTATAAAGACGGTCATTTTTACATTACGCTCTCACTGGCCATGCGCCTGATGAGTCATGAAAAGCAGCAACCCGACCGCGGTCGCACCATCAAAGTGGCCAGGGACGGCACCTATGAGTGGATCAATTATGGCCTGCGAACACCCAACGGCATTGGTATAGGACCCGATGATGAGCTCTTCCTGGCCGACAACCAGGGACAATGGCTGCCGGGCAATAAAATTATACATATACGCCAGGGCGAATTCCACGGCATGCGCTGGAACCTGCCCGACCCGGACAATGCCCCACCGATGACACCCCCTGCCATATGGCTTCCCCAGGACGAAATAGGCAACTCCCCGTCTGAGCCCGTATTAATGCATGATGGGCCCTACGAAGGCCAGTTATTGCATGGAGAAGTAACCAACGGAGGGATAAAGCGCGATTTTCTGGAGAAAGTAAACGACGCTTACCAGGGAGCCGTATTCCGCTTTACGCAAGGTCTTGA
>JAOUKJ010000222.1 GCA_029882675.1 Cyclobacteriaceae bacterium | reverse complement strand
CTTAACTATTATATGCTAACTGCGGGGCCAGCCACTTTTCTGCCACTTCTATGTCAATATGCTTTCTTTTAGCATAATCGAGCAACTGGTCTTTCTGTATTTTGCCAACGGGAAAATACCGGGCTTCAGGGCTGGCAAAATAATACCCGCACACCGCTGCCCCGGGATGCATGGCAAAGGAACTGGTTAACGTAATACCCACCTCCGGGGCATTGAGTAAATCAAATAAGGTCTGCTTTTCGGTATGATCAGGGCAGGCAGGGTATCCCGGTGCCGGTCTTATACCCTGATAATCACCTTTTATCAATCGCTCGCTATCAAATTCCTCTTCCGGACTATGTCCCCAAAACTCTTTGCGTACCCGGAAATGCATAAGTTCGGCAAAAGCCTCTGCCAGCCGGTCTGCAAGTGCCTTAACCATAATGGCGTGATAGTCATCATGATCCTTTTCATATTTGGCGACCAAAGGTTCTATACCTAATCCGGTGGTCACAGCAAACATTCCCAAATAATCTTCTCCGTTTTCACCACGGATGAAATCTGCTAATGAAATATTCGGCAGTTCCCCTGCTTTCTTCCCTTGTTGGCGTAAAAAGTGGAGTACGGAAACCTGTTCGCCTTTGTCATCAAAAAGGGTGACGTCATTTCCATCACTCACGGCCCTGTAGAATGAGATCACACCATTTGCTTTCAACAGGTTATTGGCGACAATATCATCGAGTAGTTTATTCGCATCGTCAAGAAGGCTTGTTGCCTGTTCTCCATATTTATCATTATGGAGGATTTCAGGGTATTTGCCTTTAAGCATCCAGGTTTGAAAAAAAGGAGTCCAGTCGATGTATTTCCTGATTTCTTTCAGTGGATAATCAACGAATGTTTTTCTTTCCAGCGTATTTGGTTTAACTGGAACGCCTTCTTCTTTTAAAACTAATTTACGTTTGACGGCTTCGGTGAAAGGCAATAACGCCTTTAATCCTTGTTTATTTTTATGGTCAATACGCAGTCCTTCATATTCGGTTTTTATTTTCCGAACATAGGTATCCTTCTTTTCAACGGATGAGGTGAGGTCTGATAAAACGGAAACACTTCTGGAAGCATCGAGCACGTGAATGACCGGCCCATCATATTCAGGATCTATTTTTACTGCCGTATGTACCCTGGATGTTGTCGCCCCACCGATAAGTAAGGGCAATTCCATTTTTTTCCGTTTCATCTCTTTGGCTACATGAACCATCTCGTCAAGTGACGGAGTGATTAGCCCACTTAGCCCAATGGCAATTACATTCTCCTCAATGGCCTTTTCCAAAATTTTGTCGGCAGGAACCATAACCCCCAGGTCAATGATTTCAAAATTGTTACATCCCAGCACAACGGATACGATATTCTTGCCGATATCATGGACATCTCCTTTGACGGTAGCCATGAGTACCTTTCTTGAGGTCTCAACCGCATTAGAGTTTTTCTTTTCCTCTTCAATATATGGGATAAGGTATGCCACGGCAAGCTTCATGACCCGGGCACTCTTTACGACCTGTGGTAAAAACATTTTACCTTCTCCAAACAGATCCCCAACTATATTCATTCCGTCCATGAGCGGGCCTTCAATCACCTCAATGGGGCGGGCATAGTGTTGTCTCGCCTCTTCAGTGTCCTGTTCTACGAATTCCGTAATTCCTTTTATCAGGGCATGTGCCAGTCTTTCGTTCACGTTTCCTTCCCGCCATTCATCATTTCGGACTTTTTTCGTTGCCCCACCCTTCACTTTTTCGGCATAATCGAGCAAGACTTCCGTGGCATTCTCTGTTCTGTTGAGTAACACATCCTCAACATATGTGAGAAGCTCTTTGTCAATTTCATCGTATACTTCGAGCATGGTGGGATTTACTATGCCCATATCCATGCCGTGCTGGATAGCGTGATACAGAAAAGCCGAATGCATGGCTTCCCTTACCTTATTGTTTCCTCTGAAGGAAAAGGATACGTTACTTACCCCTCCACTCACCAATGCACCAGGGAGATTCTCTTTGATCCATTGCGTGGCCCTGAAAAAATCAAGTGCATTATTTTTATGCTCATCCATTCCCGTAGCCACCGGGAATATATTTGGATCGAAAATAATATCATTCGATGCGAATCCCACCTTTTCGACCAGAAGGTCATAGGATCTTTTACATATTTCCAGTCGTCTTTCATAAGTGTCGGCCTGGCCTTTTTCATCGAAAGCCATTACAATTACAGCCGCGCCATATTTTTTAACCAGTTTGGCCTGTCGTAGAAATTCGTCTTCCCCGGCCTTAAGGCTTATTGAATTTACCACGCCCTTTCCCTGGAGGCATTTTAAACCGGCTTCAATGATGTCCCAACGCGAGGAATCGATCATTATGGGTATGCGTGATATGTCAGGTTCAGAAGCGATAAGGTTCAGGAAAGTAACCATGGCATTGGTGCCATCGATCATGCCTTCGTCCATATTAACATCAAGAATCTGGGCACCACCCTCCACCTGGTCGCGGGCAACGGCCAGGGCTTCCTCATACAGCTCTTCTTTTATCAGACGTAGAAAACGCTTGGAGCCTGTAACATTAGTCCGTTCCCCTACATTTACGAAGTTGGTTTCCGGGGTGATGTGTAGTGGTTCCAGCCCACTTAACCATAGGTTTTTATTGAACTTTTTCTTCATCACTGCTCCTGATTATTTAATTTCTTTAACTTCCTGGGTTTGAAATTTTTCGCTTCCCGTGCCAATGCGCTGATATGGGCAGGGGTTGTCCCACAACACCCCCCGATAATATTTACAATTCCTTCCTGAAGGTATTCCCTCACCAATGCAGCCATCTCTTCCGCTGATTGGTCATATTCTCCAAATTCATTGGGCAGGCCGGCATTTGGGTGTGCACTGACATAAAAAGGAGCCTCTTCATCCAGTACTTGCAAATAGGGAAACAACTGATCTGCCCCTAAAGCGCAATTGAGTCCAACGCTGAGTAAAGGAACGTGTGATACCGAAATAAGGAAGGCACTTGTAGTCTGCCCGGACAGTGTACGCCCGCTCGCATCGGTAATGGTTCCGGAAATCATAACTGGAATTTCTTTGCCTGTTTCTTCCTGAAGACTGGATACTGCAAAAAGGGCCGCCTTGGCATTGAGAGTGTCAAATATTGTTTCTATCAGGAAAAGGTCTACACCGCCATCCATTAAGGCCCGGGCTTGCTCTAAATAGGCATTTGCAAGGTCATCGAAAGTAACAGCGCGATAGCCCGGATTATTTACATCAGGAGAAAGAGAGGCGGTTCTATTGGTGGGGCCGATAGATCCAGCTACAAACCGAGGCTTGGACGGGTCTTTTTGCGTATATTCATCAGCGGCTTCCCGGGCCAGTCTGGCCGATTCGTAATTGATGTCATGAACGGCCTTCTCAAGTTGATAGTCTGCCTGGGCAATGGATGTGCCACTAAAGGTATTCGTTTCAATAATATCTGCGCCTGCTTCAAGATATTCAATATGTATTTCTTTGATGATGTCCGGTCGTGTCAGACTCAGCAGATCATTATTTCCTTTTAGGGAAAGTGGATGGTCTTTAAACCTTTCACCCCTGAAATCCTCCTCTTCCAGTGTATGCCTTTGTACCATAGTGCCCATAGCACCATCAAGGACTAAAATTCGTTCTTTTAAAATATCTCGAATATCCACTCTATCATATTTAGTTTATAAACCAGGCTATTGGAAAGAGTGTAAAAGGGGGGCGTTTACACTTATCTTACCCTTAAAAGGGTGGGAAGTGGCACCAAGTTTCACCAAGGTTGCCAAGACTTCACAGGGCCCATTCCCTCAGTCTTTCTCAATAAGCAACTGCAAAGTAACGCATTTAATCCCAAAGCACAAAATACACCCAGAAAGCGCAGTATCTTTTTCAGGAAATATTTTTTTTAACCGCCTAAACACCTTTACTTTAAACACCTATGAAATTTGCTGCGATAGACATCGGCTCAAATGCCGTCAGACTCCAGATTACGGGGATATTATATTCCAGTAAAGGAATAATATTTAAGAAACTGGAGTATGTTCGTTTTCCATTACGCCTGGGACGGGAAGTGTTTAATGAGGGGCAGATAAGCCATTATCAAATAGAAAGATTTTTGAAATTAATGAAGGCCTTTAAGCTTCTGATTGAACTCTATGAAGTGACTGATTGTATGGCCTGCGCAACATCAGCGATGCGTGAAGCAACAAATGGAAGGGAAGTTATAAAAAAAACCAAAAAGGATACTGGAATTGAAATTGAAGTGATAAGTGGAGAAAAGGAGGCCCGGATGATAAACGATTCAATTACAGACCATCTGGACGATAAAGCTTACTTACATATTGATGTGGGCGGGGGAAGTACAGAGCTCAATATGTATCTGAACGGTGAAAAAAGAATGAGTGAGTCTTTTGAAATAGGCTCAGTGAGAAGGTTACAGCAAAGGGAAAATCCGGAAGTATGGGCGGATATTAAAAAATGGGTAAAAAATAACCTGTCCGGTGAAGTGGGAAAAGTAATTGCTGTGGGTACGGGAGGAAATATCAATAAAATGTTTGACATGGCTAGTGTGAAAAAGGGAAAAACCATGTCACTGAGAAAGCTCAGATCCATTCAAAAACAGATTGCCGGCATGGGACTGGAAGAGCGTATTAATGAGTTGCAGCTCAATCCAGACAGGGCGGATGTTATCGTTCCGGCTTCAGAAATTTATATATCAGTCATGCAATGGGCCAGGGCCACCAGTATATTGGTGCCCAATGCAGGACTTAAAGATGGGATGATGAAAACCATGTACAAACGCAACATTTGATAGATATGTGTTTTATAGATGATAAAGGGCTCTTATGTTTGCCTTGAAAACAGGAAAGTTAACGAGATCTTTGGGATAAATAATAAGCGGAAATAATGAAAGATGAATATAAAAAAAAGGTGATCGTATGGCTGTTGACGGGTGCCGTACTGGTCATGGCTATGGTGGTGATCGGGGGAATAACCCGGCTTACCCATTCCGGCCTGTCAATGGTCAACTGGAAGCCACTAACCGGAATAATCCCTCCCCTCAATGAAGAGGCATGGGCTAATGAGTTTGATAATTATAAAAACTTCCCGGAGTATAAAAAGATAAATTATGCGTTCACCCTTGAAGATTTCAAGTCTATTTATTGGTGGGAATTCATACATCGTGTCCTGGGTAGGATCATTGGGCTTGTTTTTATAGTTCCTTTTATTATTTTTTTATGGAAAAAGGCTTTTGATAAAAAATGGATCATCCGTCTGGTGATTTTGTTTGGTTTGGGTGGCCTACAGGGTTTTTTGGGTTGGTTTATGGTGAAAAGCGGGCTGGTGGAGAATCCGGCAGTTAGTCATTTCAGACTGGCCATACACCTCATCGCTGCCTTTGCCATTATTGCATATATCACCTGGCTCATTTTTGATGTCAGGGGTATAAAGCGTGCTATACATGACGTATCAATAAAAAACACCTCCTTTCTGATGATGTTCCTCATTGTGGTCCAGATCGTTTATGGTGCCTTTGTAGCAGGTCTCAAGGCCGGCCTTATTCTCAATACTTATCCTTTAATGGGTAATGTATTGATCAGTGATATTGCATTTTCGGCATGGGCAGATACTGGATTGAGTAGCCTTGTTAATGAACAGGTGACCGTTCAGTTTATTCACAGGTGGTTGCCTTTCCTTATTCTTTTACCACTTTACCTGCTGTGGAAAAAGGCTCAGTACTCTGATTTACGCAAGCCAATTCAACTGACGGCTATCCTGTGGCTGGCCCAGTCTTTTCTCGGTGTCATCACCCTGCTGCTCAGGGTGCCCGTAAGCTTGGGTGTATTACATCAGTTTGGGGCTATCTTTCTTTTTCTGGGGGCATTATATATCTACTATTGCGCCAGTGGAAAAAAAACCGGGGAGATTTAAGTTGAATTATTTTGTCTGAAAAACCGTCATGCTTAATGGCGGAAGAGTAACTACGATAGAAAAATCCTGAAGGTGCCAGGGAACAGGTTCGGTTGATATGGCTCCGGGATTATATATATTACTTCCTCCAAATTCCAGCTCATCACTATTTAACACCTCTTGCCATGGGCCTTCTTCAGGTACTCCAAACCTGTAATAATGGCGTGCAGTAGGTGTGAAATTACAGGCCACAACCAGTGTGTCTTCGGGGATGTCTCCTTTACGCATAAAAACAATAACACTGCTTTCAAAGTCAGCATGGTCTATCCATTGAAAACCCTTCTGTTCAAATTGGTGCTTGTGCAGACCCTTATTTTCTTTGTAAAATGCATTCAGGCGTTGCACCCATTTTTTTAGGTTTTTATGAAAGTTGTAATTCAACAAATGCCAGCCGAGCGTTCCTTCGTGATCCCATTCTTCATATTGCCCCAACTCAGCTCCCATAAATAATAATTTGGTGCCTGGATGGGCGTACATCAATCCATATAAGAGCCTCAGGTTGGCAAAACGCTGCCATTCATCACCAGGCATCCGGCCCATGATCGATTTTTTACCATGAACCACTTCATCATGCGATAGTGGAAGCATGAAGTTTTCGGTAAAAGCATAAACCAGGCTGAAGGTGATTTCGTCCTGGTGATATTTTCTGTAAACAGGCTCTTTCTTAAAGTACTCTAATGAATCGTGCATCCAGCCCATCATCCACTTTTGACCAAAGCCCAAGCCGCCAGTATAGGTTGGCCGGGAGACATTAGACCAGTTGGTCGATTCCTCGGCAATAGTGACAACATCCGGAAATTCAGCGTAAACAGCTTCATTAAACTGTTTCAGAAAATGGATGGCCTCCAGGTTTTCATTGC
>JAOUKJ010000221.1 GCA_029882675.1 Cyclobacteriaceae bacterium | reverse complement strand
TTTTTATGGAAAGACACCCTGTCGGCCCCGCTGGAAGGGGAGGCCACACGGATTGCCAATCCCTACCGGCATACGGGTTACAACCGTTTTAATGATTCAGAAGGTTATCATGGCCATACCCCGCCCTGGGGCACACTCAATGCCATAGACATGAATAGTGGTGAAATACGCTGGCAGGTACCCCTGGGTGAGTACGAAGAACTTACGGAAAAGGGTATTCCGCCTACAGGTATGCACAATTATGGTGGCATGGTAGTGACGGCCGGTGGACTGGTGTTTATCGGTGCCACACCCGATGATTACTTCCGGGCTTTTGATAAAGACACAGGAGAAGAATTATGGAGGTACAAGCTGCCATTTACGGCCATGTCGTCCCCTTCAACATATGAAGTGGCCGGTGTACAGTATGTAGTGGTACCTGCCGGGGGTGGTAAATTAACAAAGGAAAGGGGCGATCTGTATATTGCCTTTAAACTGAAATAAAATGGACTGTCAAAAAGATAAATTTTCCCTGGAAGCGGGAGTACATTACCTCAACTGCGCTTATATGTCGCCATTAATGAAGCAGGTGGAAGAGGCCGGTTTTCAAGGGATCAGCGCCAAAGCCACGCCTTACAAAGTAACTGCACAGGATTTTTTTACAGAAAGTGAGGCCTTGCGTACAGAGTTCAACACCCTCATTAATGGAGGCGACCCCCAACGTGTGGCCATTATCCCCTCCGTATCTTATGGCATGGCCAATGTGGCTCGGAACATCAATCTCAAATCTGGTGAAAAGATTATCGTGGCAGGAGAGCAGTTTCCCAGTAATTATTACGTATGGTCCCGCCTGGCCCGGGACAATGGGGCTTCTTTTGTCGTGGTGGAACCACCTGATTCAGCTAACCGGGGCAAAGACTGGAATGAAGCTATTCTCCGTCAAATTGATGACAGTACCCGGGTGGTGGCACTGTCGCATGTGCATTGGACAGACGGGACACGCTTTGACCTTGAGGCTATCAGAAAGAAGACACGCAAGCTTGGAGCATTACTTGTTATTGATGGAACCCAATCTGTCGGGGCCCTGCCCTTCGATGTAAATGTAATACAACCGGACGCCCTGATATGCGCCGGGTACAAATGGCTCATGGGGCCTTACGCCATAGGCCTGGCCTGGTATGGCCCCGCGTTTGATGACGGTATTCCTGTGGAGGAAAACTGGATAAACCGGCGGGAAAGTCAGGATTTTGCAGGCCTGGTCAACTACCGCGATGAATACCAACCGGGAGCTATGCGCTATGATGTGGGTGAACACAGCAACTTTATTTTGGTGCCCATGATGCTGAGTGCATTGAAACAACTCAATGCCTGGGGAGTGGAAAATATACACGCCTATTGCCAGAAGATTACAGGGGATTCGTTACATGTACTTCGTGATGCGGGTTATAAGATTGAAAAACCGGAATACCGGGGTGCCCACCTGTTCGGAATCCGGTACAAAGGTATTGATGCTGCTTCTTTTAGTAAGATGTTACTGGACAACAATATTTATGTATCTGTGCGTGGAGATGCCATCAGGGTATCTGTCAATGTTTTTAACAGTGAGGAAGATATACAAAAATTTACTGAGGTATGTCTTTTGGCCGTCCGTAAATAAAAAAACCGGCAAAAGCCGGTTTTTAATAATTTTTAATTCCCCTGTTTCAGTCCGTTTCGGATTAGGAAGTCCTCATATGCTTCCTTGTAGGTATCTATTTCAGGTGCCAGAGTGATGGCCTGTTCGTATGAAGTAAGCGCGTCAATCAGCAGGTTATTTTCTTCGTAAAACCCAGCCAGGATATATTTATTGAGCGCTGTTTGTTCTGAGATATCAGTCATCAAATCGCCCAATCCCGCTTCAACCTTCTTCTTGTCCTCTCCGGGGAGTTTTTTAATCGCATAGGTGCCCGATTTCACATCTTCATCTTCTGCAGTAGTAACCATTAAAAGGACTACATTTTGTCCTTCCATTTTTCCATCAGACAGATTGAGCTCGAAGAAGGTGTCTGTTGTCTCTTCTGAAACCAGCGGTTCTTCAAACATATCCGTTACGGTAACTTTATACACGATGTTATCGCCTTCAATGGGATCCCAACGAATGATTGCCGTTTCAGCATATACCTGTCCGGAGTTGGGGATATTTACATTAATAGCTGCGTCGCTGAGGGCGCGGTGTACGGCCCCGGTAGCACTCAGCCTGTTTTTCTTTCCTTCAGCCGACATTTTGCTGGCCAGAAAATCTGCATATTTAGCGGTAACACTCGTTCCTGATCCTACTTTGGCAGCCAGGTCAGAAACTTTAAATGTCCCGGCATCTCTCCATTCCAGGGTTTTACCACCCGAATGAATCAATCCGAGGTAAGCATTTTCGGAAATTTTTAGCTCATCAGTACTTTTCAATGAAGTCCCGGTCTTTAGCGGCTGCCAGTCAGTGCCTGACTTCACCTGGTTTGTGCCTTTATTGGCCATGACCTTGAAGGTATAACTTTGGCCGAAGGCAATGAACCCAACGCCAAGTAGCGTTATGGTTAAAATGGTTTTTAAATTTTTCATTTTTTTACCTGTTACTTTGACACTATTATAATCACGTCCCATTAAATATATACTCAATCGCGCTGAATGGTAAACAGTTGTTTTCTGGATTCTCGCCTGAAAAGGTTTTTTATTACGCCGTAATAGACCTCCAAAGAGTCTCCTGCCAGCGCGACAGCTGCCATAGTGTATGTCAAATTTAGCTTAAAATTAAACCAATAGAAAAACATTATCATTAAAAATGTTAGTAACATCAACTCCAGCACCTGAACCAACTTGGTCAGTCCGTCATACCAGCGGGGTAACTTCTTGTAGATAAGCGAAAATAATGCCACATTGAGAAAACAGATGACAATTGCTAAAAGGAGGGCCTGAAGGTCAGAAGTGTCGTCAATATATTCTTCCTTCATAATCATGGATGTAATGTTGGCATGGACCACTACCCCGTACATGTCGGGATTGGCCTTGCCGGCATACTGCTTGTTGAGGGGTGTAAAAAACTTATCATCCCAGGACGTATCCAGAAAATGTTCACCAAGAAAACCAAAGATGACTATTTTGTCTTTAATCATTTCGGGGGCAAATTCCTCATTGAGTACCTGATCCCAGTCCAGTGCATAAAAGCTGTTCGGGTAATTTGTCCGCCCGAAAAAGTCAACGATGTTTCCCTGATAGTTAATGGTTTCCCAGGCATTATTCCTTTCCAGAAAACGGCGTGTTTTCGTAGAATCAAAAACCATGGCCATTTTCACGGCAAAGGCATATTCCTCTTTTTTGCCAACCAGACGGCTGGGGGGGAAGGCCCGGCAGGCCTTAAAATCCTCCTGTTGAACTGCATCTGTTGCCAGATTGGCGAAAGCCTCCATAGCATTGATGCGGAAGTCAGGGTAAGTGTGTTCCAAGGAATCATAAACATCTTCCCCTTCCGCCACATTGTACAATGAATCCGACTGAAGTAGCTTGGTCACCATCACCATATTTTTTGCCTGGGCAATGGCATGGCTCAATATGGAGTCTCCTTCCGGATCATCTTCATGGGGCAGGCCAAAAAAGGAATCCATTCCCATTACTTTTGGATTGTATTTACTGATGATCTCTATTTGCTTTCCGATCAGGCTGCGTGGTAACCGACCAATATTTACCACCACCACATTGGTATCTACTTCAGGATCTTCCCTGAGTTGGGAGAATACAATATCAGAGAGTTCCATATCGGCCAGGGCTTCTCCTACCGGATCAAAGGCGCCGAAGATATTAAAGGTGCTTACACCATAGATGAGGGCCATAAACCCAAAGATGAACAATGTGCCTAGTATATTGTCCATCCAAATACGCATTTTGGCAGTCACAGTCGAGGGGATTTTAGTCAATCAATTTTATAAATAAACAAAATCTATCCTTTTTCTTCAATTTTATTGGATTAATAATTCGGATTTGCTCATTCTTCTTACCTTGTAGGCCTATAATGAAAAGGCCATTTCCCGATATCGAAGAACTGAAAAAAGGCGTACTTTCTGCCGACCGGCCCATGTTGAGCCGGGCCATCACCCTCATCGAGAGTACCCTGCCTGCTGACAGAGACAAAGGATTTGAATTGATGGAGGCCCTGGCTCCCCATACCGGCCAATCGCTCCGTATCGGCATTACAGGCCCGCCAGGTGTTGGCAAAAGTACCTTTATTGATGCCTTTGGGGTTTATCTTGCCTCCCTTGGGAAGAAGTCTGCAATACTGACTATCGATCCCTCAAGCCCCACTACCGGGGGAAGTATACTTGGCGATAAGACGCGAATGGAAAAGTTGATTCAAACTAAAAGTGCCTATATCAGGCCATCACCTGCAAAAAAAGATACCGGGGCTATTGGTGCTCATACGGCACAGGTTATTTGTTTGTGCGAAGCTGCGGGTTTTGATGTGATCATCGTTGAAACGGTAGGTGCTGGTCAGTCGGATGTAGAGGTGCGCAGTATCGTTGACTTTTTTCTCCTGCTGCTCATGCCCGGTGGGGGCGATGAGTTACAGGGTATAAAACGTGGAGTGATGGAATTGGCGGATGCTTTTGTCATTACGAAAAAAGACATTATGGCCCCGGAACTGATCAACAAATCAGTAGCCGGTCTCCAGGCCGTTTCCGGTTTGATCATGCCGCGCCACGGTTGGACACCTGGTGTGAGGGCCGTATCAGCAGTAAATAACGAGGGTGTTGATGAGGTTTGGAAGTTGATGAGTGCCTATCAGAAACAATTACAATCGACGGGTGAATGGAATCAAATGCGGCAGGAACAAAGATCGATGCAACTGGACAGGATGATTAAGGCCCGAATACTGGAAAATTTTTATGCTGATCCTCCATTAAAAAAACAACGCGAAGAACTAAGTCATCGCGTTGCTTTGGGTGAATTTACAGTTGAAAAAGCAGTGAGGGAGTTGTTTAGGTCGGTTTAAGTGTTTTAATAATTGCTGTTCGTTATTACTTTCGTGTTTTTTACAACATTTATGATGCATGCATCATTGTACGCAAATCTAAAAGAAAATCTGCAATTATTCCAACACAAAAGGCAATAAATTGTGAAGGTATAGGTCGCACCAGTTGAAATAAAAAGAGTCGGCCGAATGGAAAACTAGCGGCACTTTCTTATTTTGCCGATCTAATGGCAAATCAAATAAAGGCAGCCCTTTTTATTCCCTGCTATATCGACCAGCTATACCCTGATGTAGGTGTGGCTACACTTCAACTCCTGGAAAAACTGGGTGTAAAAGTAGAATATCCTCAAGGACAGACCTGTTGCGGACAACCCATGGCCAATGCAGGCTTTGATCAATATGCTCAAAAAACGACAGCTTCTTTTTATGAGGCCTTTAAAAATTATGACTACATCGTGGCCCCTTCCGGGAGTTGCGTGGCCCATGTACGTCACCACCTCAACCTGCCTGGTGTGGCGCCCGATACTTTTGAAGGCCGGGCTTTTGAACTCTGTGAGTTTATGCATGATGTGTTAAAAGTCAAACAGCTGGAGGCCAGCTACCCGGTGAAAGTCGGATTACATAAAAGCTGCCACGGACTACGGGGATTGCGTATAGGAACATCCTCCGAACTGCAGGTTCCCCGGGAAGACAAGGTAGCACTTATTCTTAAAATGGTAGCGGGTTTGGAACTCATAAGCCATGCGCGTGAAGATGAATGCTGTGGTTTTGGTGGCACCTTTGCCACCGCAGAAGAGGCCGTGTCTGTGGCCATGGGCAATGCCCGGATTAACGGTTATGCCAAAGCAGGCGCTGAGGTAATTACAGGTACCGATATGAGTTGTCTTATGCACATGGAAGGATTGCTGAAAAGACAGCAGATAAATATTCAGATTAAACATGTTGCAGAAATTTTAAACAGTGTGTTGTGAAGGGACATCCGGAAAAAGCGAAAGAATTTTTAAAAAACAAGGAAAAGGTAGCCTGGCACGATAAGACCATCTGGCTGGCCCGCACCAACCGGGACAGCGCCGCTAGCAGGGTACCCGAGTGGGAAGAATTACGCGACCTGGCTTCCAACATTAAAGAGCATCTGCTTTCACGTCTGGATGAATACCTGGAAGAGTTCGAAAATAATGCAGCCGCCAATGGGGTGAAAGTACACTGGGCAAAGGATGGTAAAGCGCATAATGAAATCGTACGCCGTATTATCGAAGAAAAAAAGGCCCGGCGGATTGTCAAGAGCAAGTCGATTCTTACCGAGGAGTGCGGAATGAACCACGAGCTGGAAGCATTGGGATTTGAGGTAGTGGATACTGACCTGGGTGAGCGTATCATCCAGTTTGCCCGGCAAAGGCCTTCACATATTGTCGCCCCGGCCATTCACCTGTCCAGTGAAGAGATCAGTGAGATATTTCACGAAGCGCTCAACACTGAAAAAGGCAACGAAGATCCACAGTACCTGACTGAAACCGCACGACAACACCTGCGCGAAAAATTTTTCAGTGCGGATATTGCGATGACGGGTGTTAACTTTGCCGTGGCTGAAACAGGGGCCTTTGTGGTATGTACCAACGAGGGAAATGCTGATATGGGGGTACACCTGGCCGATGTGCATATTGCCAGTATGAGCATTGAGAAACTCGTCCCCAAAACCGAACACCTGGGCGTAATGCTGCGGTTACTCGCCCGAAGCGCCACAGGTCAGTTTATTACCACCTACACTTCACATTTTCGCAGACCAAAACCCGGTCAGGAAATGCACATCGTCATCGTAGACAATGGGAGAAGTGACCACCTAGGCCTGACTGATTTCAGGGCAGCGCTAAAATGCATACGTTG
>JAOUKJ010000827.1 GCA_029882675.1 Cyclobacteriaceae bacterium | reverse complement strand
AATTTTTACCTACAAAACCTTACAAATCTTCCTTGTTAATTCCTGCCTTCACCATAGCAGCCTCTTTTTTATTCGGAGGAACTTTTGATAAATAATCAGGATTCAACTTAAGCCAGGCTCTTTGCGCCTTTTTCCATTTTTCATAATCTTCCAACTCATCCACCACTAATATCTTTCTCATGGAAAAATGACCACGTCCACAGATTTCAGCACAAGCCATTTCGTAGTTAAACTCCTGGTTATTCAACTCATCGCGCATTTCCTGGGTTGTTTTTGTCGCTTCAAATTTAAAAACTGTTTGCATACCAGGAACAGCATCCATTTTTACCCTAAAGTGAGGAAGGTATACACTATGAAGTACATCTCTTGCCCTTATCCTGAAAAGAACCGTTTTCCCTTTTGGAATATGAATTTCAAGAGGTGAAAAATCATCATATGATGCATCATTCTCCAGATCCAAACCAAAGGTATTGGCCCCGTCTATAAGTTTATAATCATATTCTCCAAAAGCATTGTCCTTCCCCGGATACCTGGCTTCCCACGCGAATTGATACCCCATTACTTCGATAACCTCGGCATCATCCGGAGCTTTTGCCATTACATCTCCCCATACAATTAATCCTTTCGCTACCAGTATTGTCAAAACGATGGCCGGCAAAACTGTCCAAATAATCTCGAGTCTGTCGTTGTGAGGGAAAAACTTAGCCCTATGACCTTCCTTGTGTTGGTAACGAAAGCTAAAATAGAATAACAGGATATTAGTAAGAATAAAGACAAATCCTGTAATGGCTGTAGTAATCCAAAACAACTGGTCAGTTTCAGCACCGTGTTTTGAAGCAAGAGGTAAATTATAACGGTCAAATTCGGCCCATGAGTACCATATTAGCCAACCCAATCCGCCTATTAAAAACACCATTAACAGCATCCCGTTTACCTTGTTGCTCATACCTGGCTTCAGGTCATCTTTACCTCTGGAAATGTCTACCAGTACGCTAAGCCTGAACATCAGGATAAGAATTCCTATTACCAGAAGAATTCCTGCAACCAATAATATATTAAACATACTCTAAGTTTTTATTCTGTTCGTTCAAATAAGTCAATCTCATTAAATATGGTGGTGTAAACTCTCCTCCATAAATGGATGGTTTTTAGCCACCAAAGGCACTTTAGATAAATTACTCAACATAACATATATAAAGGCCGCCCCGAATAATAATGTCATGCCTATTTCCATAAAGCCTACCCCTCCTTGCTCTTTCATTACGCCAGGGTTAATCATAAGGTAAAAATCAAACCAGTGTCCTACCAGTACAATCGGGCAAACCAGCATCAGCAATGATATCTGCCTTTTTGAGTCCCTTGTCATGAATAATAAAAAGGGCAAAAGGAAATTAAAAATTAAGTTCACGAAAAATATCCAGCTATAGGGACTTGTTGTCAGTCTTTGAATAAAATAGACCGTTTCCTCAGGGATATTCACATAGTAAATCAGCAGAAACTGACTAAACCAAATGTATGTCCAAAATATACTGAAGGCAAATACAAATTTCCCTAAATCATGTAAATGGTTCGCATTGATCATTTTCAAATATCCATTTTTCTTTAAAATAGCAGTACTCAGAGTGATAAAGGCCAGTCCTGTTACCCACCAACTGGCAAAAACATACCATCCAAACATGGTACTAAACCAATGTGGATCAATTGACATGACCCAGTC
>JAOUKJ010000220.1 GCA_029882675.1 Cyclobacteriaceae bacterium | reverse complement strand
ATACACAATGGCTGATGAGTGAAGGGCCTTATACCCGAAAAAAATTCATGGCTGATCTCAATACAGAAACACCGGGTACTTTAATGAAATCAGCAGAAAAGTATAAAACGTATTTTGAAAATCAGGTCATCGGAAAATTTGACTATCCCTTTCTGTCACCAAATGCCCGTACAAGGAAAATTGATATCGGGAATAGCATGGTCACTGCTTATGAGGTAGTGTTGGATGTGTTTGACGGTCTTTTTGCGTACGGAATACTAATGGTGCCTAATGACATCAAGGACGGAGAGAAAAGGCCTGTAGTTGTGTGTCAGCATGGCCTGGAAGGCCGGCCGCAGTCTACGACAGGCGAAGAAGGCTACCATTACTACAAAGCATTTTCCACCCGGCTGGCTGAGAAAGGCTACATCACTTTTGCCCCACAGAATATCTACATTTTTAATGACCGGTTCAGGACTTTACAATTCAAGGCCAATGCCATTGGGAAGACCCTGTTTTCTATGATGGTGCCACAACACCGCCAAATCACCAACTGGTTGGGAAGCCTGCCCATGGTGGACAAAGAACGGATGGGCTTCTACGGGCTAAGCTATGGCGGAAAATCGGCCATGCGCATACCACCACTGGTGGACGCCTACAGTGTGGTGGTCTGTTCGGCAGATTTTAACGATTGGATATGGAAGACAACCTCTACGCGTAGCCCGTTTAGCTACGTATGGACCAACGAATATGAAATATTTGAATGGGATCTGGGCAATACCTTCAATTACGCAGAGATGGCAGCACTTATTGCCCCACGACCGTTTATGGTGGAACGAGGTCATTTTGATGGGGTAGCGCCGGACGAAACTGTGGCCTATGAATATGCCAAAGTGCGGTACCTGTATGCCGCTTTGCTTAAAATGGAAGACCGGACAGCGATTGAATGGTTTGACGGCCCCCATACCATCAATGGGAAGGGGACGTTTGAATTTTTGGACAGGCATTTAGGTGGAGGGAGATAAAGCCCTTTTGGCCAACTACTTAAAAGATTACCCGATTAATGAATAAAGTTGGTTGACAGAAGCCATGAATTTCAAAGCCCTACCAATAAGTGGAGAAACAGTAGGGACAGTTTACAAAAGTCAGGCTGGCAATGATTTGTGAATGCCCCATCTATTAACTACTTTTCTGCCCCGAAATAAAAATATGATGATGAGATCTATCCAAATCCTGATTATACTCTGGCTTGCAGGTACCATGGGCTATGCACAAAATGCGGATTCGCTATACATGCGCCAAAATTACGATAAGTTTGAATACAGGATACCTATGCGCGATGGTGCTGAGTTATTTACGGTCGTGTATATGCCAAAAGACAAAACAGTCAAACACCCTGTTTTATTGAATCGTACCTGTTATAATGCCTCCCGCTATGCAGATTATAAGACATTTGGACACCCTTCAAAATACCTAGTGAGGGATCAGTACATTCTGGCTTTTCAGGATGTGCGTGGGCGGTACATGTCCGACGGGGAGTTTAATAACATGACGCCCAACATACCCGGTAACGACAAGCGCAATAAGCAGGATATTGATGAGAGTGCTGATACCTGGGATACCATCGATTGGATGATCAAAAACCTGAAGGGCAACAACGGCAAGGTCGGGATGTATGGTATTTCGTACCCGGGATTTTATACAGCGGCGGCCATTCCCGATGCGCACCCCGCTTTAAAAGCCTCTTCGCCACAAGCGCCCATTTCTGATTTTTTCTTTGATGACTTCCATCACCAGGGAGCTTATCTGCAAAGTTATACAGCCGCTTTTGCGGTGTTTGGTTATCAGAAAGAGTCCCTGACAAAAGACGATTGGTTTGAAGAGGAAATCAATCGTTTCTATGGAGATGCACCGGAAGATGCCTACGATTTTCACCTGCGCCTTGGTCCTTTAAAGAACATTACCGAACAGTATCACCATGATAATTTTTTCTGGCAACAAATCGTTGATCACCCCAATTATGACGACTTCTGGCAAAAGAGAAACCTGTTACCTCATTTAAAGGACGTTAAGCATGCCGTGATGACTGTTGGTGGCTGGTTTGATGCTGAAGATCTGTATGGACCGTTGAACATTTATAAAACCATTGAAAAAACAAGCCCTTCTGCGGCAAATACCCTCGTTATGGGCCCCTGGGCACATGGTGATTGGGCGAGAGAAAATGGAAAATCCACACACAATCACATTTACTTTGGCGATAGTATTTCCACCTTTTTCCAACGCGAGATAGAGCGCAGGTTTTTTGCTTTTCATCTCAAAGGTGTGGGACAACCCGGCTTGCCGGAAGCGTATATGTTTGATACCGGGAGTAAAGCGT
Source organism: Cyclobacteriaceae bacterium (assembly GCA_029882675.1). GTDB lineage: Bacteria > Bacteroidota > Bacteroidia > Cytophagales > Cyclobacteriaceae > JAOUKJ01. The sequence continues at coordinate 4,502 of JAOUKJ010000220.1, read as the reverse complement.
GGAAAACTTTCGACGAGTGGCCACCCAAAAATATCCCTCCACTAAAGTTATACTTCGGTGAACGTGGGCAGTTGGGGGTAAACAAACCCTTGAGTGAACAGGCCGTGTTTGAATATGTGAGCGATCCTGCCAAGCCGGTGCCCTATACTTCACAAACCGAAGGGCTCACCTTTACACCACGCCGGTTTATGTCTGATGACCAACGAGAGGCTTCCCGCCGGCCTGATGTGCTTACCTTTGAATCTGAGGTATTATCTGACGATGTGGTATTGGCCGGAGAGATACTGGCTAAGCTGAAGGTTTCCATGACGGGGACAGATGCCGATTTTATCGTTAAGCTCATTGACGTTTATCCGCAAGACCACCCCAATTACGACCATAACCCGGACAATATCATCATGGGAGGGTATCAGCAGTTGGTACGGTCTGAAGTTTTTCGTGGTCGGTTTAGGAACAGTTTTGAGCACCCGGAGCCTTTTACGCCAAATGAAATAACGGAAGTAAATGTTCCTTTGCAGGACATCCTGCATACCTTCAAAAAGGGCCATCGCATCATGATTCAAATCCACAGCACCTGGTTTCCATACATCGACCGCAACCCGCAAAAGTATGTTGACAACATCTATAAAGCCAATGAAGAAGATTTTATCAAATCGACCATTCGGGTATATGGATCATCAGTGGTAGAAGTAGGTGGAGAGCAATCAATGGACACTACCCTGGATTTGAAGAAATAACATTGTTATTTCTGGATTTGATGATGATCGCTGTTATAGTACGGCCTGTTTAATGAACAAGCGCACCCTGGCTTATTTACTTTTGGTTCCCGGAACTTTCTTCTGGGGGGTAAATTTTCATTTTGCACAAATATCAACCACTTATATGTCGCCGATGGCAGCCTCGGCATTCAGGTATTTTTTCGGCGTGGCCGGGATGATGATTTTATTTCCGCTCATCAACAGGGAGAGTAAGCTTAGTGAGCAATTCAAGGCTGTTTATCCCAAATGGTTTGTGATGTTGCTCATCAGTCTTTCGGGAGTGTTTTTCTTCAACTATTTCTTTTTTAAAGGCCTTACGATGACTTCGGCAGTTAATGGCTCCTTAATTATTGGCTTGAATCCGGCCTTGACGGCGCTCTTTTCATTGTTGATCATCAGGCAACCAATTTCTGTCAGGCAATTAACCGGGATTATGATCAGCCTGGTAGGATTGTGTGTGGTGATCAGTCGGGGAGACTGGACTGTGTTTATGTCTTTGAACCTGAACAGAGGTGATGGGTATATGCTGCTGGCATCCGTGTTGTTTGCCTTTCATCATGTACTAATACAGCGCTACGTGGCTCACATCAGTGCAATTATCATCACAGTAGTAACCTCTTCCCTGGCGCTCTTCCTCTTTCTTACCTTATCGATGGGAGAAGTGCTTTTTCAACTCAACCAGGGGTTGCCGTTGACCTTCTGGGGGGCTATCGCATTTATGGGGCTGGCAGGTACCACCCTGAGTTTTTATTTCTGGAACAGGGGTGTCATTACTATTGGGGCAGGAAAAAGTGCCATGTTTATTAATCTTGTTCCTTTATTTGCTGTATTGAGTGGTTTTTTGTTTGATAAATCATTAAATATTTACCAGATCATCGGGGGAATGCTTATCGCGGCCGGTATTTATATCACCCTGAAAAAGCCCATACCAGGCTTAAAAAAAAAGAAGTAAAGCCATGATTATGGACTTTACTTCTCTACCTTCCTACTTCTCTACCTCTCTACCTCTCTACTTTCCCTTTCACATCACACCTTTTCCACGGCCTCAGCCATCTCCATGGCCTTTTGCTGAACAATAGAAGCGTTCTGTACAATACTGTCAAACATCATCACGTTTTCCTGTGCCACCTTATTAAGGTTGGAAATTGCACCATTGATCTGATCTGCTCCGGAGGACTGTTCAGAAGAGGCCGCATAGATTTGCCGGATGAGTTCCAGTGATTTCTTGAAGTTGGGAACCAGTTCGCCAAATTGAACATGGAGCTGTTCAGTGACTTCTTCACTGGTTTTTGAGAGTTCCTTTATTTCACTGGCGGCATTTTGACTGCGTTCAGCCAGCTTTCTCACTTCTGCAGCTACGACAGCAAAACCTTTGCCATATTCACCCGCACGGGCAGCTTCAACCGCAGCGTTCAGCGCAAGCAGGTTCGTCTGACGGGCTATTTCATCGATGATCATGATCTTGTCGGCGATGGCCTTCATCGTATCAATGGTATTCTTTACCGAATTGCTACTTTGCGTCATTTTGCTTTCCGTAAGCTCAGCTATTTTTTCCGACTGCTTGGCATTTTCTGTATTGGTCTCAATATTGGCCGCCATTTCTTCCATACTGGAGGAAATTTCTTCATGCGAGGCTGCCTGATTGGTTACCCGTTCAGAGAGTTTTTGACCTATTTCCGCGTTTGACCGACTGTTTTCCAGTAATTCTTCTGAAGCCTCCTGTACAACGCGTAATATATTCTCCACTTTTTCTTTATCCGCCAGACTGTCATTAATTTTAAGTATATCAAACGTTCTTTCCTCACCCTGGTAGGCCCAGATTCCATTAAGGATGCCAACCGTAGCCGCCAATCCCATGTGGAATAAGTAGGTCTGGACAGTCCATGTAACCTGAGAGAAGTAAATTTCATCAATGCCTTCCACAAATTGTAAATAGGCAAATATGGAGTGGTGTACAGCAACTACCAAAATAAATGGAATTTGTAATTTCCAATTTTGATAGCCAATCATGATAGCAGAACCTACAAAGAAGAAAAAGTGCATTTCAAAAAGTCCATGCATCTGATAGACCATCTGTGCCAGATATACCCCAAAAAGCCCGGAGGCCACATATTGATAAAAATCAGATTTGGGAAACATTTTCCAGGCCAGAAAAATGGCTGCGGAGATCAGGCCGCCTACACCAACAGCCAGAAGCCAGGTGTCGTAGTAAAGTGCAATAAATAGCCCAAATACAAAATAAGCGATGAGCAGGTACAAGAGGATTTTATCCATCTTGCGCTTTTCTTCATTAAAAAACGAGGCGTTTTTTAATTTTAAAACTTTTCTTTCAGTGGCAGTGAGTTTCATGTCGATTATTTAATGTTAAATTTCAATACTTTAGTTTCTTTTTCAATACACTTTAGCATGCGTGTATTTGGGCATGGCTCATTGGTTTGATGGGCTAGTAAATATCCAGTAATACCTGATAAAATTCTTTTTCTTTGGTCAAACTACAGCCATAAGATGTCGTGGCAAAATAACCGAAGTCCGGCGTTGGCCGATCCATTAGCATGGAGTCAATGGCCATTTCCGCATAATTATAGTCCTTCTGGGTACAGAATACGCTGCGGTTGTAGTTGCCTCTGTAATACATGGTATAGTCTTCGTTGACCAAAACTGCCTGGGGAGTGGAATATACTCCGGTCTGCCGGGCAATTTCCCCACCTTTATCAATTAGAATAGTGATGTTGGTATTTACTTTTTCCCTGATTTCATCAAGCACATCCGAATCCATCTCACGCATGACCATGTACATATTAAAGTTTCCCGCTTGTTTTTTTACCAGGTCTTCATAATAACCGTAATTAAACTTTGCACAGGGGCAATAGGGATTGTAATAGTGAATGAAGAAAGGTTTACCATTTGCCGGCCCCAGTGCCTCTTCCAGGTTTACCTTATCCATTACTTTTACTTCAACATAGTTATGTGGCTTTTTGGTCGGGGTAATATATTGCAATTCACGGGTCCAGAAAAGGTAACCTATAACCATTAACGCAAATGCCATAAAAGTGGCAAAAAGGCTGATTTTGAGAAAATTTTTGCTCGTATGCATGGAAAATTTCTATTTGTAGGTGGAGTCAACGATTATTTACCGTACAAATGTCCGATAAAAAGATAAAAATTTTAGTAGGGATAAAAATAGCTTAATACATATGTAATTTTCTTCCCTTGAATAAAGGTGTATATGTTCCGATCAGTAAAATAAAATTACTTTTTTTGTCTATTTCTTAAATATTCAAATAATAAATTTGGGGGTTACACGGGATTTTTATTGGATGAAAAGCTGTTAGAACAGCAAACCAAACGGCATATATCATACGTATAATTACGTATCAATTGACCAAATTTCACAATATTTTTTTTTCTTCTTATTTAAATTAATCATGAATAATCCATGTACCAAATTCATCCTTTTGTGCGTATTTCTATATAAGTTAATGTTCAAACATAGCTTTTAAAGCTGTTTTTAACATATTCGAATAGATTTTTCAACGGGTAATAAGTATAATTACGCATTACTTATTTTGCTAAAAGGCTTGTGGTTAGTGGTTTAAGACTTCCATGGTCTGAGCGTCTTATAAACAGCATGCCCTTTGTTGCTCCTGCCTTTTCGGGAGAACAGGTTACTTTGATATCCACTGTCCCACCGACAGGGAGCACAAAAGGCAGGGAGCTGGGGAGTTCCAGCGTAAAGGCGTTATT
>JAOUKJ010000826.1 GCA_029882675.1 Cyclobacteriaceae bacterium | reverse complement strand
ATGAAGCTGATATCAAATTGGGTGCGGCTTTGATAGCGAAAAAATAACGAGTGTGAACCACAGTGGCATGGAGTTCACAGAGAAATAGAGAAGAGAGAAAGCTACCTCTGTACTACCCCAAAGGCAAAACTTGCGAAATACTGGTTTTGCCGTTAATAATCACTTAGCGTAAGTCCATCCGCCATTCTTATGAGGCATCAGAATTATTGATTTTTTGACCATGCTATTTCCCCAATAACTATCATATCGTACATATTCAAAATAACATTCCCAATTTCCATCATCACCATATGCACTACAACCTTTATTCCTAATTGTAAAAAGATTTAAATCATCATCTTTCCCCCACGCACTCTCATATGCTAAAAGGATCTCTTCTGAAGTAGGCTCTCCTCTCCCACAAGCAGAAATCAAACCCAAAATCATCATGGTAACTAATGATTTTCTCAAATACATAAGTACCCCTTTAATGCCATATGATTAACAAAAATGTACTTTTCTTCCGTCAAAATTAGCGCTTTAAGTATTCTTAATATTTGTAGAAATAGTCTTAACATTTGACCGATACTTTTAAAAAATTAAACGTATCGGTCAATTAGCTGCTTTTAGATTGGCAGTAATTTTGTAATTACTTTTTTGGTTCTTTTCAATATATGGGGCAATGCTTCTTTTGCTTTCATATTCATCTGATTGCTCCAAACAGACAATCGAATTCCATGAGGAAAATAATTACTTTTTTTAACCATTTCTGCTCCACTGCTATTGTTCGAAGATTCTGAGCCTCTCATTGAGCTTCTTGAACCTGCTGCTCCACCATTAGAATCCATTGCGCTATCACGCCCTGTTGACAACCTAAAGCTTACAGGTTTGCTAGTATATTCCTCTAATACAAAATCAATAATCAAGGCCCACTCTCTAGGCTTTGATGCATTAGAAAGACCTGCTTCAAACAGACTAGCTCCTGCTCCAGCAATGGCCATGCCAGTTCCACCACTGCCAGTACGTTTGTATGCTGCTACACCAATGGCTGCTCCTGTAATAATGCCCAACCCTGATGCCACATCTGCACCTCCGGACTCTGCTTCAACTTCACCGAAATAACGCAGTGAAGCCCTCAATCGATACCTTGCTTTGGTAGGGTCTTCAACAATTCTCCACCCTTGCTCTCTTGCCGCTGCCTTCATTTCCTGCAATAAATCAATATCTGCATCACTAATATTTCTATAAGAGATATACACATTTTTATGCGCGGGAGAAGGTGGATCTAATTGAGGAGGTGCCACTACCCATACAGTTCCACTTCGAGGTTCAGCGTACTTATTTGAAGTAAATTTTCCTAACTGTCTGGATATACTTGTACACCCTAAAGTCAAGCTTGTAACAATAAATACAATTATCATTTTGTTTGATATTTTCATATTTAGTCCCCTATTAAAAACTATTTTTTATTTGACGGCTGAATTTTCACACATCATTGTTTTATTTAGCTATCACTTCAGCGACAACTATTATTAAAAAAACGACACGTTACAATTTATTATTTAAATACAATAAGTTATAGACAAACATTTTTTACGTTGATGTTTTATATTAATACCTGAATAGGGCATGTAGTGATTAATTACGCAAATGACTTAAAAAAATACGGCTTGCCCAGAACTTTAAATACATGAGTCTTGTAGTATCTATTGGCGGAACCTAAATAACTTATTTCGTTATT
>JAOUKJ010000825.1 GCA_029882675.1 Cyclobacteriaceae bacterium | reverse complement strand
ATAAGGGACAAACAGGCGGAATTCTTTTCATATAGTGATAATAAAACCTTAACTCTATCATTTATCAGTGTGATTAAAAAACATATCCTCAATGGGGCGTCAAATATAGGGTTGAAAAGTGAAGCTGTGGAAAAACTTTCAAATAATTTATCAGAAAGTTTACAATTCTGTGGTATGGAGGTTTCCTATTTGGAAAAAAGCGTTCTGGACTTATTTCTAAATGACACTTCTCCAACGATCGCTTTTAATAAGGATGGATGTTTGGCTGGAAAGCTCTCTAATGAGCCTATGGTTGTTTTTGACCTTAGGGAAATTATCAACAGCACTTTTCCCGGTCTTCCTGTAAACATTCAGGATACTGGGTTTAATGAGAAGAAAGAGAAATTTATGGGGCTAATAAAAAACAACCGCTTCCACACGATCAAATTGATTAAAAAGAAAGGCACCTTTGACAGGGTGGAATGTGAAGAAAAGCTCCCTTTAGATAAAAGATTGATTGATATTATGAAGGACGCTGACTTTCAGAACATAGAAATAAAGCAGGAATCCGGAAAGGCCGTCTATATCAACCGGATAGTAAAAACAAAATTATAATAGCTATGAAGCATATTCAGGCATCATTTCAAATACCCTTTTTACCGGACACACCAGGGGAAGGGCGAAGTGAAGACAAATGCAGTCAAAACAAAACAATTATCAAAAGATATTAAATGCTGAAAAAATGAACCCCGAAAGGCTAAAGACCTTTCCAGGGTTTGAAAATATAAAAGAAGAGGAAGCAGAACACATCATCGAAACACTGGAATGTTTTTGCTCAGTAATTGTAAAACACATATCAAAAAAAGAACCTTATGAAGGACCTTGAAATTTTTAAAACGTTTGCCAAGAAATCCAAACAGCCGGTTATTAACATCAACGGCAAGGCCGTAATCTATACACGCGTATCTTCCAAAGACCAGATGGACAACAATGCCAGCCTGGAGACCCAGAAAAAATACTGCCTGCAACTGGCAAGCAGAAGAAACATTGAAGTGGTGGAGTATTTCGGGGGCACTTACGAATCGGCCAAAAGTGATGAGAGGAAGGAGTTTCAAAAAATGCTCTCTTTTGTCAAGCGTAAAAAAGACATCTCCTACATCATCGTTTATTCCTACGACCGCTTTTCAAGGACAGGCACCAATGGGGCTTACATCAGTGAGCAGCTCAAAAAACAAGGGATCATCACCCTTTCTGCAACACAGCAAATTGATACGCTCACCTCCACCGGCGCCCTGCAACAAAACATCCTATACCTCTTCGGACAGTTTGACAATGACCAGCGAAAAGAAAAGTCGGTCTCCGGCATGAAGGAAAAGATACGGAAAGGCTACTGGATGGGCACCCTCCCTCGGGGGTACACCAACCTTAATCCGGGAAGGGGAAAAGAGCAAAACATTGTCATTAACGATGAAGGTAAAATCTTAAAGCATGCTTTTATCTGGAAGGCCTCAGAGGACATCTCCCATAATGAAATCGCTGAACGTCTCCATAAAAAGGGGCTTAATGTGACAGGTAAAAAGCTCAGTGAAATTTTCAGGAATCCTTTCTACTGCGGGCTTATCGTCAGCTCCCACCTCCCGGGAGAAATCATTGAAGGAAAGCACAAGGGCATTGTCTCCAAAGAGGTCTTTTTAAAGGTCAACAACCTGCTTAACAAACGTGGCCACGGAGAAAAACCACCG
>JAOUKJ010000219.1 GCA_029882675.1 Cyclobacteriaceae bacterium | reverse complement strand
GCCGCCACCGGGCACGGGAAATGCTGAAGATATATAAGTAGTTCCAGGTGCAATCGTCCCGATATCAATCGTTTTAACACCATCAGCCTGTACTGTGCCTACCAGTGAGTTGATCACGACCTCAGTAGCTGTATTGTCGATCGTTACGCCTGTACCTGCTACCAGGGTCTTCACTGCAGGATCAGCACCGGTCTGACCAACGATGATTTGCTGATCGGCAGCCTGGGCAATTGAACGCACCGGGCCTGTGCCACCACCTACAATCAAACCGCCATCTGTATTTGATGCAGTACCTGTACCACCGTTTGGCACGGGAAGCACGTCAGTTACTTTAGCTGTCAGGTCAATGGTACCATCGGCAATGTCTTCATTGATCACTTCACCATTGAGAATCTTTTCTGTGGTAATGGCATCATCAGCAATGTCGTCACTATAGAAAGCATAAGGTACAGCCATAAACTTCTGCTGGCTTACCACCTTATAATTTCCGTCATTTTTGGTAGAAATCTCCACTTTCAAAAATTGGTCGGCATCAATCCAGGGAATGTCAAGCAATGCAGTATATGTCCCTGCTGTTTGAGTACCCAAACCAATTACCAAAGAGAACAAACCGTACTGGTCAGTCACCGTGGTATGTTCTTCTACGTATTGCTCTGCACCATCAAGGCCTTTTAAAATAGAGAACTTAACACCAATGGTTTTCTCATAAAGGGGTTTCCCTTCAATATCCATCCCGATGATTTCTTTTCCGTTTTCGTCAATCGCCACAGCCTGAAAGTTGATCCCTTCCAGGTTGCCAATACGTTGTGCAATCGCTAACTGGCTTAAAAATGCTAAAACCAGTATAATATTTATTTTTAATAATGTTTTCATCTGTCGTTTAAATTTTTAGTCTTTATAGTACTCCTTGATTATTTATTCTCCGCTACCTGTAATCGTAAAGGACAAACCTAAAGTAACAGCCATGGCCTTATTAAAACCTTCCTGTCCGTTGGCGCTGGTCTCTATATTGTTTAAACCCATCATGTAGTTAAACTCAGCATAGGCAGAGATGTAGTCAGACAGGGAAGCATGTACACCAGGCTGGAAGAATACACCAAAATCAAGTGGCTTAAGCTCTTCATTTTCAAGCAGGTCGTAGTTTTCATTGTTCAATACCTGATTGGCTGTCATCAGATAGGCCACATAAGGAGAGGCCTTAAAATAAGGACTAAAGCGTCCCAGTTCATACTTATAACCCAGGCCGAGTTTAAAATCAGCATATTGCAAGTCCCAAATGTAATTGGAGTTGTCATACATCATGGTAGCGCCTGCTTTGCGCATCCCGATACGGGGATTGATCATCAGTCCGAAATCAAATGAATACTGGTATCCCAGGCTGTAAGCACCTGACACGTTACTAATATAATCTTTGTCTTGTGTGCCATCGCTATTCACAAACTTAAAGTTGGTAAACATTTGCGAGGCATCGATGGTCAGACTTTGGGTCTGTGCCATACCCAGCGTAGAGATAAAAAGAAATCCTGCCAGGATAAATATATTTTTTGTATTAAATTTTGTCATCTTAATCGGTATAATCGTTATTATTTGTTAATGATAAATTTCGATGAATAGCTGTTGTTTTCATCGTCGAAAAGGTTTACTAAATAAAAGCCGTTTTGCCAGTCCGCACAGTTAATAAAATACTTTCGAAACCCGGCAACATGCTCATCGACCAACAACCGGCCCTGCATATCCCTGACCTGCACTTTTGCACTGCTTAGTGTTACTGGCAGTTCAATATTTACCGAACCACGTGAAGGGTTGGGGTAAACATCCATGCTGATGTTGAGCCGTGCATGCATACTTTCGGCTACATTTAATTTGGACGGTTGAACAAAACCTGGCAAATAGGAGCCTTCACTGCTGTAATGGGCCACCGTAAAATAAGGCTGCCCAACCGACTGCTGCATCGCTATACCTCCCACCAACAGGTTTGGCCCGGCGCTCCCGATGCTTTGCCGCTTGAGCGACTGCGCCTCACTGTGCAGGTTTAAAATTAGAAATAGGGCACCTATAAACAGATAGCGCCACATAAAGAACTTTTGCTTCATACGCTTAAAAAATTTGGTTATATAATCGGTTATTAAATTATTCAAGCGTTCATACCTGTAATGAAAGGCAGGTAACCCTTCATTTCGTCAGATGTACATTGAATGTTGATGGCAAGGGAAACCACAATACATAAGTTTAACTTTTCATATTTTATAAAATATTTAATTATTGTTTATTGACTATTAAAAAAGCTAGATTATCTTATTTTTACCATTTCATGTGTTTTTATATATATTTAGATTGAAAACCGAATAGCCTCAGAATAAATCGATAAAATACATTTTTTGCCGATGAATGAAATCGACCCTTTTCCCCATATTTGGAGTTTGTACATAATCTCCACTATCTTCGCTGCATATTCAATCAACCTTGAGTCGTTGGATAAAATTTCAGCAATTCGAAAAAGAACGATTAACTCCATCCGATGACAGTAGACATTGAAAATCATGCGCAACTGAACGATTACCTGATTGCCAACGAATGGGTGGAAAGTGGCTCCAAAATCGGGATGAATAATTTAAATGGTGGGGTTTCCGCTAAAACTGTATGGGTCACCTTGCCAAATGAGAAACAACTGGTACTGAAACAGGGGCTTGAAAAACTGCGTGTAGCTGCCGACTGGTATTGTAGCCCTGAAAGGACAGCCACCGAAGCCAGGGCCTTACTTTGGCTCAATGAGATCCTGCCCGGCGCCGTGCCGAAATTTGCTTTCTGGGATGCGGAAAATTATATATTGGGTATGCATGCCGTAAAGCTGCCGCACACTAATCTGAAAACGGACTTGCTGGCAGGCCAAATCAATCCGGACATGATAAAGCAAACCGGTGAGATCCTGGGGACAATTCATCGGAGGGGAACGGATCACCCCGAAGTAAAAAAAAGCTTTTCAAACCGTCATTTTTTCGAAGTTTTACGGCTTGAACCCTATTATCAATATACCGGATCAATTGTTCCCGCAACAATGGCCTTTATGAATGCGCTTATTAAAGACACGCGAAAAGTACAAACCACGGCCGTACATGGTGACTACAGTCCTAAAAATATGTTGGTGAAGGATAACCGGATCGTTTTACTGGATCACGAGGTAATGCATCTGGGCGATCCGGCTTTTGATGTTGGGTTTATGCTAAGCCATCTCCTGAGTAAGGCCAACCACCTGCCCGCAAACCGTCATGAATTTATCAATGCGGCTCAACATTTTTGGAAATACTATACCCTGAATAATCCAATAACGGCATCAGCTATCGAAGAACGGGCCGTTAGGCATACGATCGGCTGCCTCCTCGCCCGTGTAAAAGGCAGATCACCGCTGGAGTACCTGAAAGAAGACAGCAGGTCGAAACAACTGAAAATAGGGCAGTCCCTAATAACAAACACCCCCATAAAATTGCATGAATTATTCTCCAATTATAAAATAAAACTCAATGAATATAATTGATAAAATTGAAGGGCTTGAGATACTTGACAGCCGTAGCCGTCCCACGGTTATGGCCCGGTGTCGACTTAAAAACGGCGTTACAGGTGTGGCATCAGTACCTTCAGGGGCTTCAACGGGCAAGGCCGAAGCCCATGAGCTAAGGGATGGCGACCCGGGACGATATCAGGGGCTTGGATGCCGCCAGGCTGTAAAAAACATAGAAGAAGTAATCAGCCCCCACTGTTCAGGCAAAGTGTTCACCGACCAGGCCGCATTTGATCAGGCCCTGCTCCAACTGGATGGCACACCGAATAAAAGTAATTTGGGTGCCAATGCCATACTGGCCTGCTCGATTGCCTTTGCTCGTGCATTGGCCGCAAAAGATAACTTACCGCTTTATAAATACTTTGGCAGGCTCACAGATAACACGCATTTCAAACTCCCCAGACCAACCATTAACCTGTTTAGCGGAGGCAAACATGCCGGAGGGCAGGTGGAAGTACAGGATCTGCTGATTGTACCGGTATCAGCCATTACGATGGACGACTGCCTGCGGGATGTAAATGCCGTATTCCATGCCGCTACTCAATTGATCAGCAATAAATATAACATGCGCGCCCTCACTGCCGATGAAGGTGGACTGGCCCCTGGTTTTAAAGACATTCGCGCCATGTTTGAAGATGCTCTTCAGGCCATTGAAATGGCGGGACTACGACCCGGAAAAGACATAGCACTGGCCACAGACGTGGCCTCCAGTCATTTTTATGGGGATGGAAAATATCATATCGCAGGGCAGGAACGCAATGCAATGGAAATGGTAGACCTGATCGCCGGTTGGGTCAGTGAATATCCGTTGATCAGTGTGGAAGACGGCCTGGCTGAAGACGACTGGGATAACTGGCCCGTCCTGAAAAAAAACCTGGATGGAAAAAGCCTGACCCTGGGGGATGACCTATTATGCACGAATGTCAACCGGATACAGCGGGCCATCGATACGCAATCTGCCAATGCCCTGCTTCTCAAGGTAAACCAGTGTGGCACGCTCACTGAAGCTGCTCAGGCCTTTCTTTTGGCCCGGGAAAACGGATGGCATGTAACGGTGAGTGCCCGCAGCGGAGAGACCGAAGACAACTGGCTCGCCGACCTGGCCGCAGGTTGGTCGGGAGACCATATCAAGATCGGGAGTATCACCCAGTCGGAAAGACTGGCCAAATACAACAGGCTACTCGAAATGGAGAAATTTGAGAAAATGAGCGTGAGGGGATAGGTACACTTCCCTACGTGTGTTATAATCATGCAGCATAGTCTTCGAAGAAGATTCGGGAATTGACGTAAATAAATCAATTCCCGAATCTCATTTTCCCTTCAGATTGATTGAGAAAGACGCATATTTTTTCTATCCGGATTCAATCCGCAAAGAATTGTTTTTGACAAATATGATATGCATACTACTCAGCCTTTTATGTATTGGCCAAAATATCAGGCAACAAACTGATCACTGATCACTGATCACTGTTAACTGTTAACTGTTAACTGATCACTGCTAACTGATCACTGTACACTGTCAAAGGTTTCCTTTATTGATCTCTTCCACCGCATAATTAGCCGCCCGTGCGCTCAGCGCCATATACGTCAGTGACGGGTTTTGCGTTGCCGTGGATGTCATCGCTGAACCATCCGTTACAAAAACGTTTTTACACGCATGCAGCTGGTTCCACTCATTAAGCAGCGATGTTTTTGGGTCTTTTCCCATGCGCACACCGCCCATCTCGTGGATGTCCAGTCCTGGTGCTTGTTTGCTGTCGCTGGTTTTAATATTTGTGAACCCGGCTTCGGTAAACATCTCAGTAAACTGTTCAAAGAAGTCTTTGATCATTTTCTCATCGTTATCGTCATAATCCATGGAGATATTGAGCAACGGCACACCCCACTGGTCTTTTTTATCCGCATCCAGGGTCACGAAGTTAGATTCCTTGGGAATCGTCTCCCCCATCATGTGCGAACCTACATTCCAGTTTCTCCATTTGGTGTTCGTAAAACCATCTTTCAGCTCAGCACCAATACCGCTGGTATCGCGATCTGTACCCCTACCGGAGCCAAAGCCTGCGGCATAACCCCGCAGGAAGTCCGTTTCTTGCTTTAGGAGGTTCCTGAAGCGGGGGAAATACATGCTGGCCGGTTTTCCGCCTTCTGTTTTATACTCACTAAACATTTCAGTCTCTGCGGATATCCTTGCACGGTAGTTATGGAATGCCACAAACTTGCCCAACATTCCGCTGTCATTTCCCAAACCATTGGGGAAGCGGTTGGATTTGGAATTGAGCAGTACAAGGTTGGTATTCAAAGCTGATGCATTTACAAAGATCACTTTGGCGTAATATTCAATGGTTTCTTTGGTGTTGCTGTCAACCACTCTTACTCCGGTAGCTTTTCCTTTTTCCTCATCATATATCACTGATTCCACTACAGAATGTGGCCGCAGGGTCAAATTCCCCGTCCTTTCTGCCCATGGAATTGTCGAGGAATTACTACTGAAATAGCCACCCAGCGGGCAACCTCTTTCACACAGTCTTCTGCTCTTGCATTGCCCCCTGCCCTGCTGCTGATGAATTTCCTGCGGGCTGGTGAGCTGAGCTCCCCGGCTATGTACCACATGGCGGTCACTGAATTTTTCACTCATCACGCCCTTAAAATATTTCTCTACACAGTTCAGCTCATAAGGCGGCAGGAATTCTCCATCGGGCAGGTTAGGCAGTCCGTCTTTATTGCCCATAATACCTGCAAATTTTTCCACATGGCTATACCAGGGGGCCAAATCACTATATCGAATGGGCCAGTCAACGGCAAAACCATCACGTGCCGGGCCTTCAAAATCAAAATCACTCCAGCGCTGGGTTTGTCTTGCCCATAAAAGCGATTTGCCGCCTACCTGATAGCCCCGTATCCAGTCGAACGGCTTGGTCTCTACCCAGGGGTGTTCGCTATCAACGGCAAAAAAATGTTCCGTTGCTTCACCAAAAGCATAACAGCGACTCACCACAGGATTGGCTTCTCTCACGGCATGACTGATCTGGTTGGCATGTTCCAACTGCCAGGGCATATAATTAGCTGTGGGGTAATCAACGATGTGCTTCACGTCTCTTCCACGCTCCAACACCAAGGTTTTCAGGCCCTTTTCGGTGAGTTCCTTGGCCACCCAGCCCCCACTGATTCCCGAGCCCACTACGATGGCGTCATAAGTATTTTGTTCTTTACTATCTATATTAAAATATGGCATGTCTTTCTAATTTAAAATTCTGTCGCTCCTATTAATTTCTTCCTACGCATTGATGGGTACACATCCCTTGAAATCGCCAGGGATCATTTTGTACTTCGTTATA
>JAOUKJ010000823.1 GCA_029882675.1 Cyclobacteriaceae bacterium | reverse complement strand
ATACGTCAAAAATGTCCATTATCGAATGTTATTAATTTTATGATAGGAAGCCATGATGCCTTTGATCACCGCAGAGCTCAGCCCCTGGTGTTCCATTTCGTTGAGGCCTTCAATGGTGCATCCACGTGGGGTAGTTACCTTGTCAATCTCCATTTCCGGGTGGTCATTGAACTCACTTACTAATGTGGCTGCCCCAATGGCCGTTTGTACGGCGATGAGCTTGGCCTCATGGGGGTGAAAGCCCATCTGGATTCCGCCCTGGGTCGCAGCACGGATATAACGGAGGAAAAAGGCTATCCCGCTGGCGCCAAGTACCGTTGCCGCCTGCATCAGTTCTTCTTCTATCACGATGGTCTTTCCGACAGCTCCAAAAATATCCTGTATCTCCCTGAGCTGTTCTTCACTGGCACCCCGACCGGAAATACAGGTCATGGATTGCCTGATGGCTGTGGCCGTATTGGGCATTACCCTGACAATGGGAATGCCGGGTTTGTCCAGCACTTTGGCCATTTCTTCTGTAGAAACCCCGGTAGCGGTGGAAGACAGAATGTGGTTGGGTGTTAGTACATCTCTGATCTCTTTTAGCGCCCTGTCCACCTGGCCGGGTTGTACGCATAGAATGACGACCTCACTGCCTGATACTACTTCGGCATTGTTTGTCGAAATATTAATTCCATAAGATTTAAGGTGCTCCACATGTTCCAGTTTCAAACCGGTAACTGTAATGGAATAAGAGGCACTGTTCTGCGCCAACCCTATCGCAATAGAGCTTCCCAGGTTACCTCCGCCTATGATGCATATCTTTTTCATTGTCTCAGTGTTCAGTTTTCAATGTTTAAATTATCCCTACTTTGTCAACTTAGGAATTGATTCATATTTCCACAGGCTTTAGTCTGTGGAATATTTTTTTACACATAAAACGCTTAGCCTAACGTTTATCACCGGTATGCTGGGCTAAAGCCCATAATCTTTTATTCCAACTGTTTCCACAGGCTAAAGCCTGTGGAAAGTAGGTTGTCTCTCCTTATAGTCTTACTACTCCCGATTCTTCGGGACTACTTGTTACTTACTACTTTTTCATTTTTCAATAATCAGACTTCTCAGAGCTGTATTTTCTCATGTCTAATATCTCAAATCTATTACCTCCATCAAAACCCGCTTCCCTTCAACCTCAACCCCATTGTCTCCTCCAGACCAAACATCAAATTCATATTTTGTACTGCCTGTCCGGAGGCTCCTTTCAGGAGGTTGTCGATCATACTGATGATAAAGAGTTTGCCATTGTGTTTTTCCAGGTGGACAATCCCCTTGTTGGTGTTCACCACCTGCTTGAGATTGGGGTTGTCGTTAGTCAGGAAAGTAAATGGTGCATCGGCATAATATTCTTCATAGATGGCCTGAGCTTCTTCCAGCGTTCCTTCAAAAGTAGTATACATGGAAGCAAAAATACCCCTTGTAAAATCCCCTCTTACCGGCACAAAGTTGATGAACTTATCATAACATGGCTGAAGGTCTTTTACCGATTGCGTAATCTCCAATAAATGCTGGTGTTCAAAGGCCTTGTAAACCGAAATATTGGAATTTCTCCAACTAAAGTGTGTCGTAGCCGAAGGAGTAACCCCAGCTCCTGTTGAGCCGGTGATCGCCTGTATATGAACTTCATCGGTCAATTCATTACTATAGGCCAGCGGCAATATTCCAAGCTGAATACAGGTCGCAAAACAACCC
>JAOUKJ010000218.1 GCA_029882675.1 Cyclobacteriaceae bacterium | reverse complement strand
GATTTTATAATTGATAAGACCCTGGACACCTTCACAGACAAGGCAGTCGGCTTTATCAATGAGCAGGCCGCTAAATCCACACCTTTCTTCCTGTATTTCCCACTTACAGCTCCTCATACCCCGTGGCTGCCCGGCGAACAGTTTAAGGGCACTACCGGCGCTGGCACATATGGTGATTTTGTCGCCCATGTTGACTACATCACAGGGCAGGTACTGGAAGCACTGGATAAAAATGGCATTACTAATAACACGCTTATCATCTTCACCAGTGACAACGGGGCGCACTGGACAACAGATGACAAAGCACAATACCCCCACCTGGCCAACCACCATTTCAGGGGCATGAAGTCGGACGTCTGGGAAGGGGGGCACCGCGTACCCTTTCTTGTGAAATGGCCGGGTGTGATCAAGCCGGGAACGGAAGGCGTATCCACGATCTGCCATACCGATTTCATGGCCACCCTGGCTGAACTCACCGGGCAGGAAAAGCCCGCTACCGCTGAAGACAGTTATAGCTTTTTCTCTTCGCTAAAAGGAAATACACAATCTCTCCGGCCCTATACCATACACCATTCTGTAAACGGTACCTTTGCCCTCAGAAAAGGAGAATGGAAGCTGGTAGAAAGCAACGGTTCCGGTGGCTGGTCTTTTAAGGGTGAGGAAGGCATGCCCGAAGTACAGCTTTACAATATGAAAGACGATCCCTCAGAAACCAACAACCTGCAGGCTGATTTTCCTGAGGTGGTAAATGAACTTCAGGGACTACTCGACAAGGCCCGGGCAGAATAAGTTTCACCTTTAATATTTAAAAAACAGTATGTTTTCTATAGAAAAAAAAACCTTCGGAACCTTTGAAATTCACAGCATTAAAAACGTCGAAACGGGCGAATATGTTGAGGTTATTCCTGGCTATGGAGCCAACCTGCACAAGTTGGTTCTCAGCAAGGGTGGAAAATGCAGGTCAATCCTTAAATCGGCTGACACCTATGAAGCGTTCGTTTCCGGCGCTGCAAGCCATGAAGGGTGCAAGCTGGCCCCCTGGGCCGGAAGGGTAAACAACGGAAAGTACGCATTTGAAGGTAAATCGTACGCATTGAGCATCAACGATCCGAACGGACATCATGCCATGCATGGCTTAGTATATAACAAACCCTTTGCCCTGATTGCAGAATCATATACTACAGAATTCGGACGTTTGGAATATTCATACCAGCTCAATGAGGCGGAAGGATACCCTTTCTCTTTTCTAATAACTATATCCTTTGAATTAAACCACCAGGGCCTTTCATGTGTTACACGGGTAAACAACACCGGATCGACATCCCTCCCCTATTGTGACGGATGGCACCCCTATTTTCTTATTGATTGCCCGGTAGAAGAAGCCTTTTTAACTATACCGTCCAAAAAGACCATTGTGCATGACGACCTCATGGTGCCTACCGGGGAATTTGAAGAGCGACCAGAATTTTATGAAGGCACAAACATTGGAGACCAGCGAATTGATGATTGCTTTTGTGTGGAAAACACCGGGGACAGGGTAGTCACCTCACTGCATGATCCCGTCAACCATTATTCCATAGAACTTTGGCAGGACAGTGGCGAGCGGAAATATAATTTTGTGGTCGTTTATGTGCCGGATTCGCGAGATTGTGTAGCTTTGGAGCCGCTTTCAGGTCTTCCCGACACTTTCAACAATCAGGTGGGATTGATCATCCTGAAAGAAAAAGAAGAAATAACATTATCCATGGGAATAAATATAAAATAGATATGAGTGAGCAGATTCAAAAATTATTTGATTTAAGTTCTAAAACAGCCATCATCACAGGTGGCTCCGGAGTACTCGGCACGGAAATGGGCAAGGCACTGGGTGCATCGGGCGCCAACGTGGTCATTCTGGACCTCAACGGTGAAATGGCAGATGCCCGTGCCGAAGATTTAAAAAAACTTGGCTATTCGGCACTTGGGGTAAAGGCCAGCGTACTTGACCAGGAGGATCTGGAAAAAGCCAGAGCGATCATACTCGATGCTTACGGAAAAATTGATATTCTTGTCAATGCAGCAGGTGGCAACCAGGCCGGGGCAACCATCATGCCGGAGCAGACATTTTTCGACCTCAATATCGAAGCTTTTAAAAAGGTCAACGACCTGAATTTTCTGGGAACGGTACTCCCAACCTACGTTTTCGCCGAAGATATGGCAAAAAACAAACAAGGCTCAATCATAAATATTTCATCAATGTCCTCAACACGGGCTATAACCCGTGTGGTTGGCTATTCTGCCGCAAAGGCCGCTGTTGATAATTTCACCCGTTGGATGTCCGTAGAGCTGGCCACTAAATATGGTGACGGTATCCGTGTAAACGCCATGGCACCGGGATTTTTTGTAACAGAGCAAAACCGCACCCTGCTAACTAATCCTGATGGCTCATATACCCAGCGCGGCGAAACGGTGATCGGCATGACACCCATGGACAGGTTTGGTGTGCCGGAGGACCTCAACGGCACGCTGTTGTGGTTGAGCAGCGATGCTTCCAGGTTTGTCACAGGCATTGTAGTACCTATCGATGGCGGATTTAGTGCTTTTTCAGGCGTTTAACCCCTACAGCTGCTTTTAACAGGCAACAACATAGAATAAAGTTAATTAATTGTTAATTTTATCAAATTATTTCCTTCAAATTAACAGACTTGCTATCTTTAAGCTGAATAGGCAAGGTATTTGATAAATGGAAAATGTATTTGCATATAAACGAATAGAGTTATGAAAAAATTGATCACATTATTATCCGCTTCTTTCATTGTCTTTTTTGCTTTTGCACAAGAAGAAGCAACTGAAGAAAAACCAGGACCCCGGATTACATTCGAGGAAGAAAAATTTGACTTTGGCGACATACATCAAGGAGATAAGGTAGAGCATACTTTTGCTTTTGAAAATACAGGTACAGAACCGCTGGTACTTACCAATGTACAGACTACCTGTGGGTGTACTGTTCCACAGTGGCCCAGACAACCCATCCCTCCCGGACAAAAAGCAGAAGTAAAAGTTGCTTTTAATAGTGCCGGAAAAATGGGCAAGGTGACTAAAGTGGTGAAAATCATTTCCAACGCAACCACACCCATTACCCAGGTAACTATACACACTAATATTTTACCGAAAAAGAAAGCAGATACTGACACTAAATAGTTGCTATACCAACTGCCTGAATAACTTACTGCCCGTCATTTAATTATTTTATGGCGGGCATTTTCAGTTTTTAATGAATTAAAGAAACAACGTTTTATAATGAGCAATAGTAACCTGTCCAAAGACACCCAATGCGTACATACCGGCGGCATTGAAGATTCAGCTATCGGGGGTG
The DNA here is from genome assembly GCA_029882675.1 of Cyclobacteriaceae bacterium. Taxonomy (GTDB): domain Bacteria; phylum Bacteroidota; class Bacteroidia; order Cytophagales; family Cyclobacteriaceae; genus JAOUKJ01. The sequence goes on along the minus strand of JAOUKJ010000218.1, from coordinate 3,545 downwards.
TGGTTTCACCGATCTACCCTTCAACGGCATACAACTATGTAGATGCTGACAAATACATGTATCCTCGCTATTTCAACATCCCCAACCACACTGCTGTAGAACAAAAACTGGCTGCTATTGAAAGCACGGAAAACGCGGTTTTGTTCAGTTCAGGTATGGCCGCTACCATGACAGTACTACTCACCTTTTTACAGAAAGGCGACCATGTCTTCCTTCAAAGTGACCTGTATGGAGGAACCAATGATGCCGTAAGTGTAGAAATGAAAAAATTTGGTATCGAGTATACCTTTGCCCCGGCTCTTAAGGATAGTTTAATAAAGAATATCCAGCCCAACACGAAAGTGATTTTCATCGAGTCGCCCTCAAATCCCTTGTTGAAAGTTACGGACATCCGCGAAGTAGTAGCATTGGCAAAAGAAAAGCAGATCATCACCGTGATGGACAACACCTTTGCATCGCCCATAAATCAAAATCCCCACAACCTGGGCATTGATATTGTGATTCACAGTGGCACCAAGTACCTGGGAGGACACAGTGACATCTGCTGTGGCATTGCCTGTATGTCTGATGAGCTGACCTCCAGGGTGCGGGAAACTGGGGTACATTACGGCGGTAACCTTGATGCGCAGGCCGCCTGGCTTCTGGAGAGAAGTCTTAAAACCCTGCATTTGCGGGTGAGCAGACAAAATGAAAATGCACTGGCGATTGCAAAGTTCCTCAGCAACCACCCTAAAGTAGAAAATGTTTACTATCCCGGTCTGGAAAATGACCCCTACCACCAACTGGCATCGAACCAAATGAGTGGTTTTGGAGGCATGCTCGCCTTTGAAGTAGCCGGTAATCCGGATATGATGGTGAAAAGGTTAAAGCTGATCAAGCCGGCGATGAGCCTGGGAGGCGTGGAAAGTACCATTGGCAGCCCGTCACAGACTTCGCATGCCCGCATCGGAGCCCAACAGCGGGAAGAACTGGGCATAAAAGACAACTTGCTGAGGATGTCAGTTGGGGTGGAAAATGCCACTGATTTGATCGCTGATCTGGAAAAGGCACTGGAATGATAAGTTGCCTACTGCCTGCCAATATCACCGCATTCCTTCACGATCTCCTTCACCTCATTCACACCAATAATACCCTGGCCATCCGCCCAGGTATGTGAAAGGTAGGTAACGATCTCTGCCACCTCAAGGTCGGTGAGGTGGGCATCAGGCATAGGCAACACATACTTCACGCCTTTGATGGTCAGCGAATCTGAAGAACCATATTTGATACCACATATCACCTGGCTTAAATTTCCCTTGAGATACTCACCATCAATGGGTGGATAAAGTTTTTGAAAACCTGCGCCATCCAGCTGATGGCAATTGGAACAGTGTTGTTCATACAGTCGCTCCCCAGCCACCATATACCTTCTCAACTTAATATCTTCAGCGGAAGAAAAGCAGGAAAAGGCCCCAAAAGCAATAAAAATAAAAATGACGCTATTTTTCATACGTTTTCATCAGTTTTTTGATGTCTTTGATCAACAAATCCACACTGGCTGGATCGGTTCCATCGTATGCTCCACGCACATGCCTTTCTTTATCAATGAGAAAAAACCGACCACTGTGGATAAGACCACCGGAGCCATCTTCCATAACCGAAGCCATATAACTGGTTTGACCGTGTTTATAAATATCTTCTTTTGCACCTGTTACGAAGTGCCATCTGTTGCTCTCGACACTCAGTCGCTCGGCAAAATCTTTCAATACTGCCACAGAGTCATGTTTAGGGTCAACGGTATGTGAAAGAAACAACACTTCATCGGTCAACTTCATAGAATCATAGACACGGAGCATCTGTGTTTTCATCTTCGGGCAGATGTCGGGGCAGGTCGTAAAGAAAAAATCGGCAACATAAATTTTATCCGCAAAAGTTTCGGCTGTGATCCAGGTACTGTCCTGATTCACAAAACGGAAATCATCAATCTTATGGTATAAAGTGTCTACCGCTCCGGTTGACTCATTTTTCACCACTTCAAAACGACCAAGGAAGGGTAATTTGCGATTCATCTCTTTTTTCGGGCCACAGGCAGAAAATGCCAGCACCGTGAAACTAATCCAAAACAGTATTCTCATTTTTCTTTTCTTTTTTTTCACGGTAATTTTTATACGCTTTTACGATAATCATAAAAACGACCATCAGCACGACCATAGCACCCAAACCCCAAAGCAAACTCAGACTGGTACGAACCACGATGAGGAAAACAATGCCAATAAGTAGTATTGTAGCTACTTCATTAAGTATGCGCAATTGTGTAGAGGTGAGGTCTCCAATACCCTTTTGCAGACGTAAAAACAACCAATGGCAGTAGAAGTGGTATCCGTATAGCAGAAGTACCAGAGCCAGCTTTATCCACATATAAGTGAAGTCGAGATGCCAGGATTGCAACCAAAGAACCCACAATCCCACCACTAAATTAAGGATAGCGGAAGGCCAGGTAATAATATACCACAACCGGGATGACATGAGTTTCATTTGGTTTGTCAGTATACTCCTTTCTGGCTCCTTTTTCTCCAGAGCCTCAGTATGGTATATAAAGAGCCTGATGATATAAAATAAGCCGGCAAACCAGGTAACCACAAAGATAATATGAAGTGCTTTGATGTATGCGAAAGTCATGGCAATGCTTTTGGTGCCCAAAGTTATAAACCATATTAATTAATCATACTATCTTTAGTCGTGTTTATCCATAGGAACCATCAAAGGCAAATTCCTGATCCTAATTTTAGAGGGCTTTTGTACTCCCCGGATCATTAAAGAAAAATAGTCAAACCAAACTCGCAGGACATCACAGAGATCATTAGCGAAAAAGACAAAATATATCCCTCCCTTATAGCTATTTTTATGAGTTCCGGTACATTTTTAGCATGTAGTTTATAAAGAAGATTTTTTCTGTAGCAGTTGACCGTATGAACACTTGTATCCAGATCATTGGCTATTTGTTTCGAGCCGTATCCGTCACTTAATAACGAAAGCACCTTTTTTTCCTTTTCCGATAAAAATGGCATTTCTGATTCTTCTTGTAATATTTTAAAACTCCTGACTAAGGGCAATAACTCCCTCGTGTAATAGCTTTCGCCATCCATTATGGTGTCGATAGCCAGTACAAGTTCATCCTTACCCAAATGCTTTAAAATATACCCATCCGCACCGGCATCAATAGCATTAGATATAAAACCATCACCTATACTCATTGATAAGACCAAGACCTTTGTAGCTGGGTAATTGCTTTTGATATGTCTTGTAACACTAATACCGTCCATTCCGGGCATCACTACATCGACAACGGCGATATCGGCGGCTATTGTTTTTAGCAATTTAAGCAATCCCTCTCCATCACACGCATCTCCGACCACCTTAAAGCCCGGCACATCCTCCAGCAATGACATAAGTGCCTCCCGAACTATTTTATGATCATCTGCAACAACAATACGGATCATTACCTTTTTATCTTAATTTTTTATTAAAACAATTACATCAACTCAAAATTAATTACAGGAATACTT
>JAOUKJ010000822.1 GCA_029882675.1 Cyclobacteriaceae bacterium | reverse complement strand
TTTCTAAAATAGTATTGGCCAGGGCAACTTTATTAGGGAAAAATTTATAGAAGGTCATCTTACTTACCCCGGCCTCTTTGCAGATTTCTTCGATAGTCACCCGCCTGATGCCGTATTTCCAGAACAACTCTTTTGCAGTTTCAAAAATGGCCTGGTACTTTCTATTTTGGGTTATGTCAGTCATGGGATTACTATCAAAACAATACTATACGATAAGTTTATATATGTACTATAAACGTATACTATACAAATTAAGTTCTGTAAACTGAAATTATTTTTGTGAGCACCCCTGGTTACGGTGTTAAAAAAATTTAACACTACTTTGTCAATTTATGTCCCTACATTAAAACAGTGGTTTTAAGTTTCCACAGGCTAAAGTCTGATGAAATAGGCCCCAATTTCTAAAGGTATATTTTAACATGACAAAGCAGTATTAGTCATATCAGGATTTCTTTAGTGATATATGGATTAGCTGAATGTGCAATAGTGTTGGATGTCCAATCCCCAGTCATTGAAAAGGAATATTTTGAAGATTATTGGTTAACAGCGATGTTTACTTGTATTTGATGGTTAAAAACGCCGGATTGCATAGCTTTGCCACCTGAGAAACAGAGGTGCAGAAGTTCACCTCCAAAAGTGGAAAACAATTTTTAATCAATAAGTGGTTTAATTCCCCGACCCTCTGGGTCGGAAAAACAAAAACCTACTTCGGGGCTCTGCCCCGGAGTAGTTCATTAGGAAAATTGCCTTAGAGCTAGATAATATGCTAAATCAAATACACCATACAGCCATCATTTGCTCAGACTATACGCGGTCAAAGGCATTTTATACCGATATACTGGGGCTGGAAATTATCAGGGAAACCTACAGGAAGGAACGCCAGTCTTATAAATTGGACCTGGCACTGCACGGCCGCTACATCATCGAACTGTTTTCATTTCCGACTCCGCCACCCCGGCTTTCAAGGCCGGAGGCCACCGGATTGAGGCACCTGGCCTTTGAGGTTGACGACCTAAAGAAAAGCATTGAGCTATTGAAGAAAAATGAAGTGCTTGCAGAGCCCATTCGGATCGATGAAATGACCAATAAAGCCTTCACTTTTATATTTGACCCTGATAATTTACCCATTGAGCTTTACGAGAAATGATGAATCCCTATACCAAAACATAACTTGATATAGCAACGTTAATATGACTGATGAAAAACTAAAGGCCATATTCAATTGGAGTGGGGGGAAGGACAGTGCGCTGGCCCTGCACCATCTCTTGCAGGAAGGTAAATACGACATCACCGGTTTGATGACTACCGTAAATGCCCGGTACAACAGGGTATCGATGCACGGTGTGCGAAGGGAGTTGCTCTATGCCCAGGGCAAATCCATCGGAATCCCCGTTAAAGAGATTCGCCTACCCGAAATGCCTTCTATGGCCGTATACGATGATACCATGAAAGCCGTACTATCAGACTTGAAAAAGGAAAAGATCACTCACAGTATTTTTGGCGACATCTTTCTGGAGGACCTGCGTAAATACCGTGAGGAACGCTTGAAGGAAGTAGGCCTTACGGCCCTTTTTCCCCTTTGGAAAAAAGATACCCGAAGGCTAGTGCATGAATTTATAGACCTCGGCTATAAAACGGTGGTAGTATGCGTAAAGGCCGATGTCCTCGCCGCTGACTTTGCCGGGAGGACAATAGATCATGATTTTCTTAAAGACCTGCCCAAAAATGTA
>JAOUKJ010000821.1 GCA_029882675.1 Cyclobacteriaceae bacterium | reverse complement strand
TGTCAACAAATTAACTGACATATCCTTCACATCCAGTGTTGACAACATATCCTGTCCATTAGTTGTATATTCTGTTATTTCCCCATAACTTGGTGAATATGACAAGCTGTTCGCAAAGAGCTCTCCAAACAACTTCAGGCTACCCAAATCATAATTTACGCCAAAGGCACTGGAAAATCCAACAGCCGCTCCTTTATAATATTTTCTATTCACCACGATTAAATCCACATTGTCTTCATAGGTATAGTCACTATGCACGGCCGGCACGCCTATGATAGCAGCCACCTTCACATAAGGTTGCAATCCTTCAGTGGGCATTTTAAAGACCATACCCGGAGAAAAACTCAGCATCGTAGCCGATATTTCCCGGGTGTGGGTAATATGGTTTGCAGGATCCCTTAAATCCCTTTCCAATGAAACCGTCTTTCCACCCATAAGATAACCCACGCCCAATTCCAGTTCCATGTTATCTTTCACGTTATAGCCTATGGATCCATTGAAATTCAACCCTTTGCCCAGCGAATATTTCACCATATCCACCACATCCGTTGTATTGTCCCTTGTCCTTTCTCTTAAATAATCCTGAGCGGCCATAGGCATGCCGTAGCCGGAAGAAACAGACACTGTAAGTTTTTGGGCGCTAACATTAGCGCAAAGAAAGGCAGACAACAAACCTGCCAATAAAAAATTCACTTTATTCATTTTCAAAATTTTAGTACACCCTAAATACGCCCATTAATCGGTGGGTAACCTCCTGGCCTCCAAGATTGGTTCATTGTTGCCAACTGAGCATCCTGTCAAACCAAAATGGCCTCAACAACTTTTATCCCATCCATCGCTGCCGAGACAATACCGCCTGCATAACCTGCTCCTTCACCGCAAGGATACAGCCCTTTCACTTCCACATGTTCAAGGGTTTCCGGGTCACGGGGAATACGCACCGGCGATGAAGTGCGGGATTCTACGCCGACCACCTGCGCTTCATCGGTCAGATATCCTTTCATTTTCTTACCAAAAGCTTTAAATCCCTGCCGAAGAGCCCCGTACACGACATCGGGCAACACCTCTTTCATATTCACTGCTGCAAGCCCAGGCTGATATGAAGTTTCGAGCAGGTCACCAGACACTTTCCCATTAACAAAATCCACCAATCGCTGGGCCGGAGCCACCTGCCCACCTCCTGCCATTTTAAAAGCCTGCTGCTCTACTTCTTTCTGAAAATACATTCCGGCCAAAGGCCCATATTGTTCATATTTTTTGAAATCAGCATTTTCCACAGAAACTACAATACCTGAATTGGCAAAACGACTGTCCCTACGAGAAGGACTCATGCCATTCACCACGATTTCACCCGGGCTGGTGGCTGAAGGCACAATGAACCCTCCGGGGCACATGCAGAAGCTAAACACCCCCCTTTTCTCTCCTTTGTACCTGCTCTGGTGTGTTAGTGCATAAGCTGAAGCTGGCAAATAAGGCCCTCTTTCTACCTCACAGTGGTATTGGATTTGGTCAATCAGTGACTGCTGATGTTCTACTCTGACACCTAAGGCAAAGGGTTTGGCTTCTATTTTCACCTTCCTTTGGTGTAGCAGTTCGTAAATATCGCGGGCAGAGTGGCCCGTGGCCAGTATCACCGCCTGGCCCTTTATTGTTTCCCCATCGGCTGTTTTTACACCACTGGCGACGCCATCCTCAATCAACAGATCTGAAACACGGGTGTTGAACCGGACTTCACCC
>JAOUKJ010000217.1 GCA_029882675.1 Cyclobacteriaceae bacterium | reverse complement strand
CGGCCGCTTTGACAGGATTATTTTTGTACCCCCTCCGGACAAGGAAGCCCGTACCCGTATCCTTGAAATCATGCTGGCAGGCAAGCCTGTTGAAACCATTGACCACGCCAAAATAGCCTCCAAAACAAATGAGTTCAGCGGGGCTGACCTGAAACTCCTTATTGACACCGCCGTGGAGGAAAAGCTTCGCCAATCATTGAAATCGGGCAAAGTGGAAAAAATAACCACCAAAGACATCATAGGGGTCATTAAACGAGTGCGTCCCTCTACGCGGGAATGGTTTAATACGGCCCGTAATTACGCCCTGTATTCCAACACTTCGGGCATTTATGACGACATAAAAGACTACCTGAAACTCTAATGGATCACCACATATATAATACCATCAGGCTTTTAATAGAAAGAGGAAAGCACGACCTGGCCCAACAAAAAATTAAAGAGGCCCTGACTGATTTTCCCGATTCAGCCGACCTTCATGCACTTGAAACTGAGGTTTTGCTGGAAAAAGGTGAGTACAAAAGTGCTCTGAAATCCATTGAGCAGGCTATTGGTTTAAATCCTGAAGGAGATTACATGCACTATCTCCGGGCACGGGTGTCGCTAAAACTCGATAACGACAAAGACGCACTCAGGGATATGGATGAAGCCATCCGCATTAATCCGGACATGGCAGGATATTATGGCATGAAGGCCGCTATTTATATCAACCAACAACAATACGACATGGCTATTGCCCATGCACAAACCGGCCTGGAACTGGATCCTGAGGATCTGATGTGCAATAACATGTTGTCACTGGCGCATAACAAGACCGGAAAAAAGGATGAGGCTTTCACCCGACTTGAAAACCTCCTGGCCGATGATCCGGAAAACCCACTTACACAGGCCAATGCAGGCCATTATCATTTGCAGCATGGCAATATAACCCAGGCCAAGCAGCATTTCGCGGCTGCCCTGCAGTCAGACCCGGGTTTTGAATATGCCCGCTCAGGTATGGTAACAGCCATGAAGGCAAGTAACTTTTTATATGCCAAACTTCTTCAGTTTTCATTCTGGGTGCAAAAGATAGGTGCAAAAAACAGGTGGGCCTTTTTCATTGGACTGATTGTCGTGGTTAATGTGGTGCCCTTCCTGCTGCCTTTTTACCTGGTCTTTATTTTCTGGGCCTGGTTTACCGGTCCCCTGAGTGATGTCCTACTCTATTTCGACAAGTTCGGTAAATATTTGATGACAGCCGAAACACAAAAGCTAACGAGCATCAACATAGGCTTTTTAGTGGCTGCGGCACTGGCCCTGATGGCCGGCCTTGTTCTTCAAAACAGTTACTTCACCCTATCGTTTGGGTTATTTCTATCGATAGTGCCTGTTTACCTTTTCGATACAGCGCGAAAAACAGCAAAAAAAGTAATGCTTTCCGGCTTTACTGCTGCCTTTTCCGGCATTGGGTTTTATGGCGTTTATGTGGCCTATTTCACCAATCAGGATCCCTATATGGCATGGGGGGCGTTGGTTTTTTCCGCTGTGATCTTCTCCTGGGTGGCCTCCATTTTTGATTAATCATTTGCTAAAGAAAAGGTTACTGCGCCATGATCGATTTTTCTAATGTGGAAAAACAAACCATCAGAGAAACACTGTTGCAAAAGGGGCCCTTTAAGGAAAAACTACCCGAACAACTGCTACGCATTTTCTATTCGAATAAATTGTTCAGGCTCTTTATCCCAAAAAGACTTCAGGGACTTCAGTACGCTTTGGCAGATGGCCTACAAGTCATCGAGCAGAGTTCAGCCCTTGACGGAGACTTTGGGTGGCTGGTGCAGATCGGGGCAGGCGGTGGATATTTCAGTGGTTTTTTCCAGGAAGAGACGGCAAAAAATATTGTGACCAAGGAAAATTTTGTCGTTGCCGGTAGTGGGCGCACTTCAGGAATAGCCGCTCCCAACCCTACCGGATATGTGGTCGACGGAAAGTGGGATTTTTGCAGCGGAAGCACCTATGCCTCTCATTTCACCACCAACTGCATGCTAAAGGGAACAAGCAAATTCACTTCGCTGATTATTTTGCCTGACCAACTGACCATAACACCTGATTGGAATGCCTACGGAATGGCCAGCACCCTCTCACATACCATCCGGGCCAAAGGAATCAACGTGCCCCACGATATGACCTTCCAGCTGGATAGCCTGCAAAATGATTATGGTTATGCCCTCTTTTATTTTCCCTTTGAGGCCTTCGCCCGGGCTTCAATCATCGCTGTACTGTTTGGCTGTCTGAGCCACCTGCTGGAAGAAACAGAACGGTACATCGAAAAATCAGCCCTGACCAAAAAGAAAAGCAAATACCTGAAAAACACCCTGGCTGATACACGAAGCATCCTAGCCGATAGAAAAAAAGTATTTTATGAAGCTACTGATGTGCTCTGGCAAAAAGTAGTCACAGGCAGCCAGGTGCCCGCCACTGACCTGCAATCCTTCGACCAACGGATTTTTGATATTAACGGATTCATCAACGAAAAAGCCTGGCAACTGTACCTGGGGGTGGGAATGGAAGCCTGTAAGGAAAACACGCCCTTCAATAAAGTGTGGCGGGACATAACAACGGCCACGCAGCATACCTTATTGAAACAGTATTGATGAATAACAAAAAAAGGCGCCATTGATGATACAAGCGCCTTTTTACGAATCTTTAAACTTAACCTTTTCTTACTGAATTAAAACTGTTTCGCCTACATCGGCCACACTTCCAACAGTCACCTCTACTCCTTCAATGCTCGTAGTTGTATAACCTGAAAGATCGCCCGGATCAAAAGTAACTGTATATGTTCCATCAGCTAAACCTCCCAGAAAAAAATTATTATTACCGGCAGTAGCATAACTAGTACTTAATGTATCCAGTCCGGAAATAGCATATACCGCTACATTTTGGTCAATCGGATTAACAATTCCCTTTATACCGCCATCTTGTGCTTCTGTAATCGTTCTGATCACAGGCTTTAACACATAATTACCTGCCTGAGTGGTATTGCTACTTGTGTTGGTATTTATTACAGATCGTGCGGCATCAAAATCCAATAGGACTGAATAGGTTATGCCCTCTATAAGCTCTGCATTGATCAATAACTTTAAACCGGACTCATCGCCACTTGTAGTGAATAAAGGATAAGAAACCCCATCTACGACTACTGAGTTGTTTTCTCCAAGATGCAGACGTAATTGAGAAACCATCCCGGTAGGGAAGTTAGCATCAACCAATACCGTCTCAGCTCCATTTGTCAACTTCAACAAATCATAAACACCTGCATTAGTGGGCAATTGAACCCATCCATCCGTCTGATTACCTGTGTTTGCGTGAACTTCCACTGATTGTATATCAATGTTCACCTGCTCATAATCCCCGGGCGAATCTGTCAATCTCACGACAAACGAAGTGGTTGTCGAATCATTCTCACTACATGCTGCCATCAGTAATAATACAAATAGCCCTGCTAAAAAATTACGCTTTCTCATTTTTATTGTTTGTTTAATTAATTTTATATTAACATATGTTTTTGTGTTCATGTATAAATTCAAAACGAGCAACATATGTAACCCCCTTTGATTCAATTTTTTAATGGTTTTATGATGTTTGAACATACAATTAATGCATTCACAAAAGGAAAATTGGTATATATACGTATACGTATCAAATCAAATGTTTTATACCACATTAATTTCTATATATTTCTTTTTATCCTATTTTTTACTATTTAATTTTTATTATTTAAAAAATTTGAAAATGATTTAAGAGCTGTAAAACGCAATGTGCTACTCAATAATACGCACAAAAACACACATCTTATTATTATATTTATTATTTCTTTATTATAATTTAAATTTGATAATTTTTTATTACAAAGTCGCCATTGAGTTACACCCAACTATTTTTATTCAATAAATGAACCTTTCTTTCCGTTTTTATCAGACACAACCCATGCAACTATATTTTGCTCTAATTCAACTAATCCTTAATTTCGGCGCTATACCTTTTAACATGAGTAAATCCCATGAAGCAGATCGTCTCTTTTGGTGAAACCTTATTGCGTCTCACTCCTTCCATCGCCTTTGAACGACTAGAGCAAACCCAGACTCTTAAAATGGGCTTCGCAGGGGCGGAATCCAATGTATGCTGTTCGCTGGCCAACTTCGGGCAACAGGCCTTTTACGTGACGGCCCTGCCCGGCAACAAGATCGGCGATGCTTGTATGCGCCACCTGCAAATGATGGGGGTCGACACCCGGTTTGTCGTTCGCTCTGAAGACCGCATGGGCACCTACTTCATTGAAGCCGGTGCCACTCCCCGGCCCTACCGCATCATCTACGATCGGGAACACTCGGCCATCAGCCGGATAAAGCCCGGAACATTTGACTGGGACAACATGTTGGAGGGAAAGGACTGGATCCACCTGACGGGCATCACCCCGGCCCTGTCGGAACAGTGTGCTGCTGAGACCATACTGGCAGCAAAAACAGCCCGGAGCAAGGGGGTAAAAGTAAGCTTTGACCTCAACTTTCGCCGCAAACTGTGGAGCGATGCCTCAAAAGCCCGGGGAATTTTCGAAGAAATTATCCAATATACCGATGTTCTGATCGCCAATGCCGGGGCATTAAACGATGTCTTTGGCTGGCAGTCCCCTGAAACACAGGATGAAGGCCAGGTAGAAATGATCGGGTATATCACCAAGACTTTCGGTATAGACACCATTGGCATCACGGTCAGGAAAGAAACCGCGGCCAATCTGGTAGGCGCCCTTCTGTACCAGCAGGGTAAAACACACCACAGCCAGTGGTTTCCCATGGAAATGACAGAGCGCCTGGGTGGCGGAGATGCCTTTGCCGCTGCATTGGTTCATGGCCTGGTCAACGAATGGGCAGAACAAAAGACCATTGATTTCAGTGCGGCGGCCTTTGCTTTAAAACACACTATTCCCGGAGATATCCTTTATACCTCGGAACAGGAGATATTGCAGTTGGTGGAACAGGGGAACGCGGGGAGTCATGTGGAGAGATAGTTTTATTAGATATTAGATATTAGATGTTAGAGATGTTAGAGATGTTAGAGATGTTAGATGTTGGACATGGACGTTATTGAGCACACACCCACACCCATCTTCTCCCCCATCCTTCTAATACCTCATGTCTGATATCTAAAATCTCTCCTACTCCTTTTCTTCCACTGTAAAATCAACCGGCAGGCCCAGTTCTTTGTACAGCTTCAACCTGGCCTGCTTATCAAGGCGGAGTTCTTCTTTGGCCGCGATGGCCACTTTTAAGGCCTGTTGGCGAGGGACAACAATAACGCCATCACCATCGGCCACGATCACATCTCCGGGATAGATGAGCACCCCCCCTACCACCACGGGTTTTTGGGAATACAGAAACTCGTTTCTGCCCGGACGGATACCCCGGCCCCGTTGGAAATAGTCGGTGTAAACAGGAATGCCCTGCTTGATGATCTCATCGGTATCGCGGATACCGCCTGAAGAAATTATTCCCAGGGCTCCACTCTTTTTCCAAAGCATACTGTTGTTGGATCCCACTGAGCCGGTGTCGCCATCTTTGGGGTTTTCGATGATGATCACATGGCCGGGCCGGAGCTCTTTGATAAACGGTTCTCCGGAAATATGGGTGTACCACTGGTCGCGCCAGTTTTTATAGCCCTCCATGGTGGTATCAGCCGGGATGGTGCGACGGTTGGTAGGGACATAACGTACTGTAAAAGCGATACCCGTCAGTTGGTGTGAGAACTTATCAATATCTTTCCACAACGGGGATATGGCCGGGTCCATCAGGCCCACATCGATCAGGCCCACCATGTCCATACCATCAGAGACGTCGGCCACCCGCAGGCCTTCATACAGTTTAAGGATATCCGCATCGGTCAGTTCTTTTTTCTGTTGGGCGACGGTCAATACCGGGGCCAGAAAGAGAAGGAGTACTAGTCGTTTCATGATCAATTATTTAAAGGATTTTAAAAGTGTTGTTCATTTTGATAAAGATAATGAAAAGCCTGTTTAAATCCACTTACCATCCTGAACCACTTTGAGCTTGAAGGAATAATAATGAACTGGCGGAAGATTCTTTATCATGTACTTCACCAATCCCATGGGATCAGGAGGGGAATATCCGTTTAGCTCCACTACATACCATTAATGCGGTGAAAAAAGGCCAGCGGGGAACTTTCACCAAGATTCACTACATTCCATCAGCGAGGGAACCTTTGTTAACGCTTTGGCTGCGGTGATCCGGGTCGAGCTTGTGGAAAGATTATTGCTTTTCGTAATAAACTGCACCTAACTCCTCTACCTTGTTAAAAGCCTTGTCCGAGGTCACTATCGGTAAGTCAAGATACAAGGCACTGGCTATAATAATACTATCTGGCAGTTTTAAACGGTAGGCCTTACGGACACTGATCACAGTCTCCATAATCACACTATTCATATCAACGATTATGCACTCAGATAAAAAATGTCTTACCCCTTCTTCCTCCGAAGAGGTTAAATCCGGATAGCTCAATAATTCAAGGTAGGTGATCGATGATACATACAAAGTCTTTTCATCAATCAACTCGGCCAGGGTCTGATCACCCGACAAAAAGTATATGATGATATTGGTGTCTAAAAAAAGGCTATTCCCATTCATCTCTCCACCGCTTTTGAAGGACTAACCCATCTTCTTTGAACTTCACTGTTCCACAATATTTCTTCGCATCAATGCCCTTTTTGCCAGTTCCTTCCCGTAGCTTTTTCAATAGAGACTCCATCTTCCGTTTAGCTGTTCCTGGTTTTATCACTGTTACCATCTTTTCATAGTTTTCCATAAAAATAAGGATTTGTTTTTGCTTTTAGTTCATCCCAACGGATGATATTGATTTATCCGCCTGTTTTTTTCCAAACATACG
>JAOUKJ010000215.1 GCA_029882675.1 Cyclobacteriaceae bacterium | reverse complement strand
AAATCATTGGAAACGTTGGCCAAAACTGCACGGGCGCTGGGCACTAACTTCCTTTCAATATGTACCGGCACCCGCAATCCGGACAACAAATGGAAATGGCACCCGGACAATGCGTTGCCGGAGGCTGGGCATGATTTATTAATCACACTGGAAAGGGCACTGCTCATTGCAGATCAATATGATGTAATCCTTGGCGTGGAACCCGAAGAGAGCAATGTGATCAGAAATGCCGGTCTGGCCAGGAAGCTATTGGATGAAATGAAAAGTGACCGGTTGAAAATCATCATCGACCCGGCCAACCTCTTTGAAAATGCGGATGATACCACCTATATCAATCAATTGATGGAAGAAGCATTGGAATTACTTCACAAGGATATTGCCATGGCCCACGCCAAAGACCGCAGTTTGGATGGGGCTTTCAGACCCGCCGGTCGGGGGGATATAGACTTTGATTTTTTTGTAAATAAGCTGAAGGAAATCGGTTTTGAGGGTCCGGTCGTAATGCATGGACTGGAAGAGAATGAGGTGGAAAAAACAGTCAGTTACCTGAGATCCTTAATGTGAGTTTACTCGTCGCAAATTATTCTATAGCGGGATCCTGAAAGGCTAATGATAATCCATTGTCACTTTCCTTCTGTTTTCGTCCAAGGGCCACATGAAGTGTAAATTCATGTGCAGTAGCGCCCAGGACAGTGGTTGGGGCACCTCCCTTTACAAAGTTATAGGCCAGGTGATAGCGTTTAAATATATGGACACCCAGTGTAGTGTAAAACCGCCCCCCCTTGTATGCCTTTTGTTCTTCATGTTTATAAGCGCCACCAAGGACAAACCGCTGATCAAGGGTAATATACAATCCACCTTCCCATTTAGCCGGGACAGGAACATTATAATATTTATAGGCCAAGTAGGGTCGAAATACCACATTCTCTACCACGTGATAATCCATGGTGAACCAGGCGTTGAAACTTCGGCCCCTGGCTATATTTGGTACATCAGCAGTAATAAATTCGAATATGTTTTGTCGAAATGAAGAGATACCAACATTTATTGATTTATATCTAAAACTGGCGCCCAGAGCGATAAATGGATTATGAGATAATGGGATAATTTCATAGGACGGTTCCGGTGAATCACAAAAACCAACATTATTACCTAACGAAATCCGCTCATTCCCAGCGGCCACCCCCAGCGAAATACCCATATCTTCATTCATCTTAAAATGATAGGCGTAGGCCGTGCTGAGACTTAACACATTATAAATCCCGGTTGAACGGGAATGAAGGTTTACACCTGTCCCCATCCTTTGATTGGCAAATGGCGTATGGGCATTGAAAAAGAAATATTTAGTCTCGCCGGGAAAATTCAGATACCGGCTGCTATAGGACATTGTTGCCGATGCAGGGCCAATACCTGTGAATGACGGGTTATACAGCGTGGCATTTGAAAGATTGTTGTTATAAGGCGAGATGTCCTGGGCCTGCACATATACACCACAGGCTATAATAAACAGCACACAGACAAATTTGATAAAAATACACCTCATATTAACAATGCATTGAAGCTTGTAAAGCAGGTTATACAAAGATAGTCATTAATAAATGATATCATAATTGTTGGACAGACCATAGCCCGGCATATTTAAAAATATTTCTAAACTGCCGCTATTGGCCTGGGTATTGAGAGAATGGCAAATGGTATTTTCGTGTAATAGTGGCCTTTCGGTGACTGTATTTTTGGCGGGGCACCTTATGTTGCTTATCATTACCGTACTCACTGTCAACTACCACGGCCTGCGCATTGCGACTGAATATCCAGTGAAGTATTTGGGGAAGGTGTGACAATACTACCGTCCTAAAACGGACACCTCTGTATCAATTGCGCACATTAGTATGAGCTGAAAAATATCATAATCATTGTTTTATATCATTAAAAAAGAAATTATATATTTGGCAAAGTATTTGATCAGCAAAAGTAGATTTAATAAAAAATGGAACGTAAATATTTGGGAGAGTTTGAAGAGATTGTCCTTCTGGTAGTAGCCATGCTGGAGGGGGAGGCCTACGGGGTGAACATCACACATGAGATCATTGAGCAGACCTTCAGAAAGGTGCGGCTCAACCAGGTTCATGCCTCCCTACACAGACTGGAAGACAAAGGCATGGTGATATCCAGGATGGGTGGCGCCACCAAGGCGCGAGGTGGAAGGCGCAAAAGAATATTTACAATCACGGCCTATGGGAGACAAGCCCTGCATGATATCCAGGCCATACGCAATAAACTTTGGCAACAACAGCCCTCCCCCATTACACACGCCATACAGATATGAAAGATAATCAACCCTTTCCCACGCCCCCACGCTGGGCCAGCAGGCTTTTAAAATGGTACTGCGCTCCACATCTGTTAGAAGAAATTCAAGGCGACCTGGAAGAAGAATTTGAGTATCAAAAAAAACTCAATGGGCCAAAAAAGGCCCGATTGGACTATATTTTTAATGTTCTGCGATTTATGCGCCCTTTTGCGTTGAAAAGAAAACAAAATCAATACCCTAAAACTGTGTACCATATGAATATGTCCAGACACTACCTGCTATTGGCCTACCGGAACGTCCTTCGTGAAAAGGCATTTTCAATTATAAATATATCAGGGCTGGCCCTGGGGCTGGCATGTTGCATTGTGATATGGTTGTGGGTGGACAGTGAAAGAAAGACGGATAACTTTCACAACTACCCTGACAAACTGTACAATGTTTATTACACATTACATGCAAATGGCTTGGCTACGGGGGGGCAGACCATACCGAGAGGACTTACCATATCAAACTATAAGGATTATAAAAATACCTTTCTCCTGGCCGATGACCTAAAAGAGGCCATCCCGGAAATACAGTATGCCTCCATGTACACCACCGGGTATGAATTGCCATGGGGGCACCCTGTCACTTTTCGGCATGGAGAAAAACTGCATAAACTGGAAGGGTCTATGGCCGATGAAGACTTTTTTAAAATGTTTAATTACCCTGTTATTGCCGGAAATAAGCAGAAAGCTTTACAAGGAAAAAGCATAGCTATATCCAGGAAAATGGCCAACATGTTTTTCAACAGCCCCGGCGATGCTATTGGGGAAATTTTGCGATATGAAAATAAATTGGATCTAATAATAGGGGCCGTATTTGAGGATCTGCCAAAGGAAAGTTCTTTGACCTTTGAATATTTAATCAGTTGGGAAGCATTCATGGCCGGTGATGTTGAAGAAGCCATAAGTTCCTGGCACACGTTTATACAATTGGGCAACGTTAAGGACAGACCAGTGGTTGAATCAAAAATCAAAGATTTTCTTTCAAAATACCACGAAGGCAAAGAATTTAAAATTGAACTGGGGCTGCAACCTTTCAACCAAATGTATCTCTATTCTAATTTTGAAAATGGGAAACCTTCCGGTGGGCGGATTGATTACCTTAATATTTTCAGTGGTGTAGGCATTTTTATTCTTTTGATCGCCTGTATCAATTTCATGAACCTCGCCACTTCCCGATCTGTGAAGCGTGCGAAGGAGGTGGGCGTACGGAAAACGATAGGTTCATCCCGGTCTCAGCTTGTCGTACAGTTTCTGGGCGAATCCGTAATGCTCTCTTTTCTTTCACTTGTTCTGGCACTACTTATTGTACAACTGTATTTACCCGTCTTTAATGCCACCACAGGCAAACAGTTACTGCTCCCCGTTGATGACCTGTACTTTTGGTCGTTATTAACCGGATTGACATTGCTTACCGGTCTGGTAGCAGGGAGTTACCCCGCGCTATTTCTCTCATCATTAGATCCTGTGAGGGTATTAAAAGGAGCATTTAGGTTCAGGAAATCCGCCATATTTTCCCGAAAAGGTATGGTCGTGTTGCAATACGTAGTTTCATTTTTATTGATCATCTCTACCATCACTGTAACTCTACAAACACGGTTTATGCAAAACACAAATTTGGGGTATGACCGTGAAAACCTTATTTATATTCGGGTAGAAGGCGAACTTATTCCGAAGTACGGCATTTTCAGACAAAGGGCCTCCGAATTATCCGGGATTGCCGCAATTGACCGCAGTAGTGAACCACCACATCAAATGAAATTTGCAGTGTATGCACCGATAAAGTGGGAAGGTCTTGAAAGTGAATCCAATACTACTGTTCCTTTTCAACCCACCTCGGTAGGGTTTGACTTTTTGAAACTCATGAAGCTGGAATTAGTTGAAGGCAGGGGCTTTTCAAGGAGCAATCCGGCCGATACTTCGGCCTTTATGGTCAATGAAAAGGCCGTAAAACAAATGGGGATGAAAGACCCCATTGGAAAGTGGATTTCTGCATGGGACAAAAAAGGAAAGATCATCGGGGTACTAAAAGATTACCATACAAAATCTCTTCATCAACCTATTGCACCGATTATAGTGGACGTAAAAGAAGACCTGTTTTTTGGAGACATCGTTGTTCGTACTGAACCGGGCAAAACCAAAGAGGCGCTTGAAGGCCTGGAGGAAATATGCAGAGAAATCAACCCCGACTACCCTTTCGCCTACAAGTTTCTCGACCATGAGTTTGAAAAGATATACCATACCGAACAAATGACGGCCCGGCTGTCGAATATTTTTGCCGGACTGGCCATTATTATTTCCTGCCTTGGGTTGCTGGGGCTCGTTATGTTCTCTATTGAGCAACGAAGAAAAGAGCTGAGCCTGAGAAAAATATTAGGGGCCACCATCAGCAATATCCTGGGACTCCTGTCAAAAGACTTCCTCATCCTGGTATCCATTTCCTTTGTCGTTACGGTTCCGCTGGCCGGATATTTCATGAATGAGTGGCTACAGAAGTTTGCCTACAGGATAGAACTCACCTGGTGGATATATGCTATCTCCGGCCTGGCTGTGGTGCTGCTTACTGTTATCATCGTATTTATACAAGCCTTTAAATCTGCCCTTGCCAACCCTGTAAAATATTTACGTTCCGAATAAGAAGTACTAAGCCTTTGCGTTATTAAAAATATCAACCGCCTAAATTTATACTATGAAATTACTAACTATCACGACCCTGTTATTATCTACTCTGTTTACTCCTATCATAGCACAGCAGGTGCCCTACGGTAACAACCCGGAAACCGGGGATTATTTCGAGGCCGGTGGTGTGAAATTGTATTATGAAGTGTATGGAACAGGCAGCCCTATATTATTGTTGCATGGTGGGGTATATGGGTACATTGATGAATTTGGACCATTGATACCCCGTCTGGTCAATGAAGGCCATCAGGTCATCTGCCTGGCCACCAGGGGACATGTGAAGTCTGAGGTTGGTGACGAACCTTTGTCCTGGGAGCAACGCGCCGACGATGCTTACAAAATGCTCAGGCACCTTAACATTGATAGCGCTACTGTCATTGGCTTTAGTGATGGCGGACAAGCCGCGCTGACACTGGCTGCCAGATATCCGGAGGCTGTCACCAGAGTGGTTGCCATGGGTGTAGGCTATTTCGCTGATAAAAGTGAAAAATCGGTATCTGCTGTCACTTCCGAAATACTTTTAAAGCAGGCAAAGAATTACTTTGATGCAAGGCTAAAACTCATGCCTGATCCATCGCAATGGGAAAAATCCCTTCAAATGCTCAATGATTTATACAACAACAAACCCTTTGAAGCAAGTACATTGGAAAGCATTAAATGCAAGGTATTGTTTCTTAATGGAGAGCGGGACGGGTATTTTCCAGTGAAGACAATAGTTATGGCCTATGAATTGGTCCCGAATTCCAGTTTGGCCATCATTCCTGATTGCCATCATGTAGTATTTCATTGTAATTTTCCAGCCGTTTGGGAAAGTATGATAGGTTTTATCAAGTAGGGCCTATGCTGATACATAACCACAAGTGTAAGAGACAAGCACTTCTTTTCATTTCAAGAATCCGGATGGATAAAAATATATGACACAGAAGAAGCATCAATGAAAGGGCATCGCCTGTTGACCGGACAGCATTATATAATTTCACCCCTACCGGGATTTATACGAACTATACACCGCATCCCTGAAATTCTTATGCAGCCCTACCCCATCGTAGGGAAACAACTGCACAAATAGCACTGCCGTCAGCTCATTGACCGGATCGACCCAAAACAGGGTGCTGGCGGCACCGTCCCAGAAAAATTCTCCCACTACACCATAGTTTTCCTTTTCATCAAGGGGTGGGCGCAAGCGAACCGCAAAATCAATCCCAAAGCCCACCTGCCCCTTGCCCGGCAACCAGGCCCGCTCTTTGATGCTGTCCGGCAAATGATTGGTAGACATAAGCTTTATCGTTTCCGGCTTAAGGATCGACACATCCTCCAGCGTACCCTCATTCACCAGCATACGGGCAAAACGCATGTAGTCATCCACCGTGCTTGTCAGGCCAAAGCCTCCGGGCGTCAGGGGCCATTGCTTCGTATTGAAAGCGTGCGCTACTTCATCGGGTTCGCGGTTTAACACATCATCACCATCCCGGCGATAGACTGCAGACAACCTGTTGCGGTCTTGCTCAGGAACAACATACCGTGTTTCATCCATGCCCAACGGATCCAGTACATGCGCCCGGACATACTCCCCGTACGGTTGCCCGGAGATACGTTCCACCAAAAAAGCCTGTACATCAACAGAAGGGCCGTACTCCCATTGTGCGCCCGGATGAAACCAAAGGGGGATGCTGCCCAGCTTTTCAGCCATTTGCGCCAGCGTGTTTTCTCTGTTCATGGCGTCTGTCTGTGCAATTACCTCGCTCAATCCCGGGATGTCAGCACGATTGCCAAAGCCTGCAGTATGCCTTGTTAGGTCGCGAATGGTCAGTTTCTTTTGGGGTGCTTCAAGTATCATTTTACCGGTTGTACTGTCCATGCCAGCATAAACCTGCAGGTCGGCAAACTCGGGCGCATACAATGCTACGGGATCATC
>JAOUKJ010000820.1 GCA_029882675.1 Cyclobacteriaceae bacterium | reverse complement strand
CACTATAATTCTATAAAAAAGTGTGTCTTGTTCCTCCTACGTTAAAACTTCGGAGAACACAGTAAGAGACAAATGGCCCATACAGGTTCTCGCTCATCGGGCAGGTATATCGGATTAAGGGATTACATGGTAGTATGTACTAACTGTAAATAAAGAGGAAGGATGTACATGGCCTGCATTGATAATCAGGCTTTATACGGCTGTATAAGTAAAAGGAACCAATTATGTGAAAAAAGCATTAACTTTGTGGAAAGGGGAATTTATTATGACTGAAATTATTTTTATAGTGGAAGAGTCTCCTGAAGGAGGATATGAGGCCAGAGCACTGGATCAA
This sequence comes from Cyclobacteriaceae bacterium, assembly GCA_029882675.1. Lineage (GTDB taxonomy): Bacteria > Bacteroidota > Bacteroidia > Cytophagales > Cyclobacteriaceae > JAOUKJ01. The sequence goes on along the minus strand of JAOUKJ010000820.1, from coordinate 1,407 downwards.
TCAATTTTTACAGATGGAGAAACACAGGAAGAGTTGAAATCCAACATAAGGGAGGCCCTGCGTTGCCATTTTGAAAAAGATATGCCTAAGATGGTTCGGCTTCATTTCGTAAGGGAAGAAGTTTTTGCCGCATGAAATTGCCCCGTAATTTGTCGGGCAGTGATTTGATAAAAATCCTGAAAAAATTAGGTTACGAGCCTACCAGACAAGTGGGTAGCCATGTCCGTTTAACATCCTCACAGAACGGCACTCATCACATCACGATACCTTTCCATAAGCCATTGAAAATAGGCACTCTTTCGGCCATACTAAAGGATGTAGCACACCATTTCAATATGACAAAAGAAGACCTGGTAGCTATGCTTTTTTAGAGGGTTGGCGGCTTTTTTCTGTCTGACCGATCCGTTGTGCCCGGAAACCATTCACCTCACCCAACATCTCCGCAGGGACTCTGAGCCCATAGAAAGAAAGCCCAGTCTTGTATCACATAATCGACTGTATTTTCCTTTTGGCCTGCCTGCTCTGATGGCAGTCAGGCAGGCTATAAAAGCATCATCCGATTCGGATAACGGAGAAGATATGGTCGCGGTCAGTTTCTTCAAATTTTGAGACTTCAAGGATGCGGGAACGGGTGGTTTTGTCTATTTCCACGTCTGTTTTAGCGGGCAGGTAATCTACAGGCACTTCATGAAATACCGTAAGTTAGACAGAGGGCTACGTTATACCTATATTATTAATATATATATTAAAAAATAATAAGAAAGAATTATATAGTATTATATAGTAATTATATTAGTATAATGAACTTACAAAAATGAATTAAAAGAATATAAAACATTTAAAATATATTAGATATATATGCAAGTCAACGAATTGAAAGAATACAAGGAGTTGTTTAAGGCGGTGAAAGAAAGGGTATACCAGTCGCAATATGAGGCCTTAAAAGCAGTAAACAAGGAGCTTATAAACGTTTATTGGTTCATAGGTCAATCGATTGTTGAAAGGCAGCAGGCCCATGGGTGGGGAAAGTCGATCGTGGAAAACCTGGCGGAAGACCTTCAGAAGGAGTTTCCCGGAGTGAAAGGTTTTTCCAGTAGTAACCTATGGAGAATGAAAAATTTTTATGAACAATATCATGGCAGTGAAAAACTCGCACCACTGGTGCGAGAAATAGGATGGAGCCATAACATTATCATATTGGAGAAATGCAAGGACGACCTGGAACGGGAGTTTTACATCAAAATGACCCGAAAATATGGGTGGACAAAAGCCATACTGGTCCACCAGGTAGAAAGCGGGGCATACGAGCGGCGTATGGTGAACCAGACCAACTTTGATCAAGTCATAGAGGAGAAATACCGGCACCAGGCCAGGTTGGCGGTAAAGGACAGTTATAACTTTGGATTT
>JAOUKJ010000819.1 GCA_029882675.1 Cyclobacteriaceae bacterium | reverse complement strand
TGAATGTTGGGTTTCAGCCCTTTTTTTTTACCTGATTTTCCCCTATTAGATCTTTTTTATTCAAAAGTACCTTATTTACAAAGTACCACTCAATTCATCTTTCCGCAATGCACACATGCATTTAATAATCGCTGATTTTAACAGTATTGGTTTAAGCCTGATTAAATCACATAATCTGAGCTGATTTTTGCCGTCTGTGTAAAAGTAGCGTGATGAAAAACACACTTTTTGCACACCATCATTTAATTGTATATGTTTGGTTAATCTTACTTGCTTTGAACAAGTAGAAAGTACCTTTTAAAGATTGATAAATTGCGACCACTTCTGTTTTCTCTGTTGTGTTTTTTCAGTCAGGTTTGCTTTGGGCAGATCAATCTATCTCTTTCCAATGTCAGTACTAAACAGGCCCTTCAAGAACTCGCTGCACAGGCTCACGTGAAATTCTTTTACAAACCAGAACATATTGATACCACTTTTGTGTCTACTGAGCTCCACAATGCGACACTTGAAAACGCTCTTAATAAAATCCTTCCCCCTTTGGGCTTTTCCTATGTCCAATATGACGACTACAACATCGTATTGATCAAAGACCAAAGTATAAAAACCCGTATGTCAGGTATCCGCTCCAGGGAATTAATATCAGCTACAGTCGGGACTAATGAAGCAAACCCGAATAAAAATAACATAACACTTTCCGGGTACGTAAAAGATGCCAAGTCCGGAGAACCTGTTATTGGCGCCTTGGTTCATCTGACCGCCATTAACCAGGGAGCCGCAACAAATCTTTTTGGTTTCTATTCCGTGGAGGTGCCTTATGGCCGTCATCGGCTCAAGGTTACCTATGTTGGCTACGAAGATGAAATCATTGACCTTAATGCCCTTTCGTCCGGAAGTCTGGATATTGAAATTTTTGAAAGCACCACCGAACTGGAGGAAGTCATTATCACTTCTGAGGCGGAAGACATCAATGTCCAGGGCACACAGACCGGACTCTCAAAGCTTTCTATCCAGACTATAAAAAACCTTCCCGCCTTTCTTGGGGAAGTTGACCTTGTAAAAAGCATGCTCCTGCTACCCGGTGTGAGCACCGTAGGTGAAGGGGCCTCCGGTTTTAATGTCCGCGGAGGCGATGTCAGCCAAAACCTTATCCTGCTTGACGATGCCCTCATCTTCAATTCATCGCACCTGTTTGGTTTTTTTTCGGTCTTTCACCCCGATCTGGTGAAAGAAGTAACCTTATATAAAGGGGGCATACCTTCCTATTATGGTGGACGTCTTGCCGCGGTGATGGACGTAAAGCTCAAGGAAGGAAACAATAAAAAGGTTATCTCCAAAGGAAGTCTTGGCCTCATCTCCGGCAAACTGGCTGTTGAAGGGCCTGTTAATCAAGGGAAGGGCTCTTTTATCATTGGAGCCCGGGCATCCTTTCTCAACTGGATGTTGAAGAAAACCAAAAACGTATCACTGGCCACCAGCCGTGGAGGATACAACGACATCACAGGAAAAATGACCTATTCCCTGGGGGATAAAGATAAGTTATATCTTACGTTTTATAACAGCTCAGACCATTTTCAACTCACCTCAGACAATACCTTCGGCGTTATAAACACGGCGCAAACCTTTCGGTGGACTCATGCTTTTGGCAGTAAGCTATTTGCCAGCCTCACAGGTGTAAACGGATCAACGCGTACGGATATATCGAATGACATCCCCCCAGATGCCTTTACGATGAGCTCAGGCAT
>JAOUKJ010000214.1 GCA_029882675.1 Cyclobacteriaceae bacterium | reverse complement strand
CAAATAGCACAAATGTTGAAAGGGAAAAATAAAAACAATAACTACCTGTTTATCGCTTTTACCGGGGAAGAAAAAGGCCTATGGGGATCCAATTATTTTTGTAAAAATCCATTAATAGACCTGAATACAGTCAATTATATGATCAATATGGATATGATTGGCCGATTGAATGAAGAAAAGGCATTGGCCATCAACGGAACGGGTACCTCTCCATTATGGGAAGAGGCCTTTCAATGGACTGGGAGTAAGGAGTTGAAGTTGATTAAAAAAAAGTCGGGCATTGGACCATCAGATCACACCTCCTTCTATATGAAAGATATTCCCGTTTTGCATTTCTTTACCGGCCAACATGCGGATTATCACAAACCCGCTGATGATGCTGATAAAATAAACTATTCAGGCATTCTCGAGGTGGCCGATTTCATTGTGGCAATAATTAATGCCCTGGATAAACACGGCGAACTTCCATTTACAAAAACAAAAAATGAGGAGGGTGATACACCACGGTTTACAGTTACACTGGGTGTTGTTCCAGATTACCTGTATGCCGAAGAAGGTATGCGTATCGATGGGGTGAGTGATGGCAAACCCGCCATGAAGGCAGGTATTATCTCTGGCGATGTGGTAGTGCAAATGGGAGCAATGGAAGTGAAAGACATGATGGGATATATGAAAGCACTTGCTGTTTTTAAGAAGGGTGATAAGACCATGGTAAAAGTAAAGCGAAAAAATGAAGTTTTGGAATTTGAAGTTGAATTTTGAAGATGCAGGAAATGAGTTGGAAGATCCCAGATAGAGCAAGCGCAAACAAATACACAAATACTCAATTCAACAACGCTATTATCCCAAAAAGCAGCATTTTTTTTAATCTCCCCGGCTTTCATTTTCTTTACCTCTTCACCCCATTCTTCATTATCTCATTAAACGATCACCATGTTACACTATATTCTTTCACTTGATCAGGGCACGACAAGTTCACGGGCCATTTTATATGATCAGGATGTACACACCGTAGCCACTCGCCAAAAGGAATTCAGGCAGTTGTTTCCCGAACCCGGATGGGTAGAGCATGACGCCATGGAAATATGGGAATCGCAGCTTACTGTTGCCCGTGAGGCAATAGCTGAAGTGCCTGGTTGTATATCTTCCATTGCCGGAATAGGCATAACCAATCAGCGGGAAACAACGGTCATTTGGGACAGGAAAACAGGGCAACCCATTCATCATGCCATCGTTTGGCAGGATCGGCGGACAGCGGGTTTTTGCAAAGAGCTCACTGCGGCAGGCCATGCTCATTTGTTCCAGTCAAAGACCGGCCTTGTATTAGATGCGTATTTCTCAGCTACAAAAATCAGGTGGTTGCTGGATCATGTGGATGGTGCACGTGATCGTGCCGAAAAAGGAGAGCTGGCGTTTGGAACTATAGATACCTGGCTGGTATGGAATCTGACGGGTGGAAAACAACACATTACGGATGTAAGCAATGCCAGTCGTACCATGATATTCAATATTCATGACTTGCAGTGGGACGAGGAACTGTTGCGTATACTGGATATTCCGGTGGCAATATTACCTGAAGTAGTGGAGTCATCCGGACAGTTGGGCATTACTGCAAAGGACGTTTTGGGTGCGGAACTACCCATTGGCGGCATTGCCGGCGACCAGCAGGCGGCCCTTTTTGGGCAATTGTGTACGAGGCCCGGTATGGCCAAGTGTACCTATGGTACCGGGTGTTTTCTCGTGGCAAACACGGGGGATGTCGCTGTACAATCAAATCATAATTTACTCACCACGATCGGGTGGAAGATTAATGGCCAAACAACCTATGCCCTGGAAGGGAGTGTGTTTGTAGGGGGGGCGGCAATACAATGGTTGCGCGATGGGTTGGGTTTTTTTTCCGATGCACAGGAAAGTGAGGAATTGGCTGCTTCGGTTGAAGATAATGGTGGGGTGTACTTTGTCCCGGCACTTACAGGGCTTGGGGCACCATATTGGGACCAGAGTGCCCGGGGAATGATCGTGGGTATTACAAGGGGTACGACAAAAGCCCACATTACGCGTGCAGCCCTGGAGGCTATCGGCCATCAGGTGAACGACGTGTTGGAAACCATGGCCAAAGACCGGGGAGGAGCAATGAAGGAACTGCGAATAGATGGAGGCGCCGTGGCCAATGACCTGTTGGTGCAGTTTCAGGCTGATATTGCAGGGGTGGATGTACTAAGGCCGGCAAATCTGGAAACAACGGCCCTGGGCGCTGCTTTTCTGGCCGGACTGGGGCTGGGCCTTTGGTCTATGGAAACACTTGAAACAAAATGGAAAAAAGAGCATACCTTTCAACCCCAAATGGATCAAAAACAGGCGTCCTCTTTGAAAAAACAATGGCAAAGGGCCATAGAGCGTTCTAAAGGCTGGATAGTAGAATGAAGAGGGCATCAACATGGCGGAAAGTAACGGACAATCCCGAAAAGGTATGGGATATCATCATCATTGGAGGTGGAGCAACAGGCCTTGGCGCCGCAGTAGATGCCGCATCAAGGGGTTATGAAACTTTGTTACTGGAACAATACGATTTTGCCAAAGGGACTTCTTCGCGCAGCACAAAACTGGTTCATGGCGGTGTGCGGTACCTGGCTCAGGGCGATATCTCCCTGGTGTTGGAGGCACTGGAAGAGCGCGGAAGATTGCGAAATAATGCACCGCATTTATTCAAAGATCAGGAATTTATCATTCCCAGCTATGAATGGTGGGGTGGGCCCTTTTATACCATAGGCCTGAAAGTCTATGATATGATGGCCGGAAAACTTGATCTGGGGGCCTCGGAATATCTTTCTAAAGAGGAGGTGATGGAGGCTATTCCCAATCTCATCGAAGAGGATCTGAAGGGCGGCACGGTGTATCATGATGGCCAGTTTGATGACTCCCGGCTGGCCATAAACCTGGCACAAACTGCTGTGGAAAATGGCGGCAGTGTGGTGAATTACGTGCGGGTGGATAAATTGCTGAAAGACCAGGCCGGAATGGTATGTGGTGTGGTGTGCACGGATAAAGAAACGGGTAATACCCATGAAGTATTCGGGCGGGCTGTCGTTAATGCCACCGGGGTTTTTGTGGACGATATACTTCGGATGGATAGTAAAACCCATAAAAATACAGTGGTGCCCAGTCAGGGTGTGCATTTGGTGCTCGATAAATCTTTTCTTAAAAAAGACTACGCCATTATGATCCCTCATACTACCGATGGGCGCGTACTCTTTGTAGTGCCCTGGCATGGAAAGCTTGTGGTGGGAACAACTGATACGCTGGTAGATACTCCGGTAATAGAACCCCGGCCCCTGGAGGCTGAAATTGATTTTATTCTGCTTAATGCAGCAGGTTATTTGCGCAAAGCACCCCAGCGAAAGGATGTGCTGAGCATGTTTGCCGGACTGCGACCACTGGCCGCCCCGGAAGAGGAGGGAAAAGAGACCAAAGAAATATCCAGGGGGCATAAGATTACCATATCACTGTCAGGGCTCATCACCATCACAGGGGGCAAATGGACGACCTACCGCAAAATGGGTCAGGATCTGATCGACAAAGCGATTGTGCTTGGGGGGCTGGATCATCAGCCCTGTGTGTCGGTTGACATGCCTATCCATGGTTATGTGAAAAATGTAAGGCGTGCTGATCACATGTATGTGTATGGCTCCGACATGCCCCGCGTAAAAAGACTGATAGATGATGATCCGGGTTTGGGTGAGCAACTACATCATGCACTGCCCTATCTCAAAGCAGAAGTGGTGTGGGCTGTCAGGTATGAAATGGCCCGGACGGTGGATGATATTTTGGCCAGACGGCTCCGTGCATTGTTTCTGGATGCACGGGCCAGCATGGAAATGTCACGGCAGGTAGCTGAGCTGATGGCCGGAGAGCTTGGTAAGGATGAAAAATGGGTGGAGGAACAGGTTACCGGATTTGAAGAATTGGCGAAAGGGTATTTGCCGCAGGTGCAGTGATTTTTCACTTACCGCCTACTCACTTATCGCTTGCCCACTTACTACTCCCGCTACTGGTTTCCGGGTTAATCATCTCCCATACGTTTGTGTAAGACAAGCGGATTGCGTTTTTTTCGTATTTTGAGGTTGAGTATTTCCACCAGCAATGAAAAGAATACAGCAAAATAGATGTAGCCTTTGGGGACATGATAGTGCAGGGCTTCAACAATGAGCATGAACCCAATGAGGATAAGGAACGACAGCGCCAGGATTTCCAGGGTGGGGTGTTTGTTGAGAAACCCACTGATCTTCCCACTAAACAACATCATAATAATCATGGCGATGGTTACAGCAATAACCATGAGCGCGACCTGTTCAGTGAGCCCGATGGCTGTTAGGATGGAATCGAACGAAAAAATGATGTCCAGTAGTATAATTTGTAGTACAACTTGTAGAAAGGTAGCACTGGCACCGGATTGTTGATGTTCTGCCGGGCCTTCAATTTTATGGTGGACTTCCATTGTGCTTTTAAAAATCAGGAACAATCCCCCCGCAGCCAGGATGAGATCACGACCACTAAAGTCATGCCCTAATACAGTGAAAAGGGGCTGGGTGAATTTAATAACCCAGGTGATTCCCATGAGTAACGCGATGCGAAAAATCAGGGCGAGAAGTAGACCGGTGTTACGCGCCCGGGCACGCTGGTCTTCACTGAGTTTATTTGAAACAATGGAAATGAAGATGATATTATCTATTCCCAATACCACCTCCAGAAAGGTTAGTGTAAGCAGGGCAATAAGTGATTCAAAGGAGAGTAAAGCCTGAAAATCCATGGTGTTACATTTGGTTCAATAATAAAGAATCAAAGTAAAGAAAAATTGATATTATTATTGGGTAAAAACACGACTTTTAATAAAACAGTCTTTTAGAATACGGTGAAATCAACCCTGCGGTGCTTGAAATTATCTTCCTCAGTCGTGGCTTCATCTTTAGAATGTTCCTCGCCATAGCCCACAACTGATATTTTTTCATCAGCAACACCCATGTCCAGCATCAGTTGGCGTATTTTTTCAACGCGTTTCATGGACAAATTTACATTATAATCATCTTTCCCCCGGTTATCGGTGTGCCCTTCAATCAGGATGATACGGCCTTGTAAGGCATATTCTACAGCTACCAGGAAGGGATCCATATCCACCACAGAAAATTCGTCCTCATCAAAATTAAAGAAAAGAGGTTCCAGCTTTATCGGTTTATCTGTTTCGATGGTTTTGAGCTGTTGTTCAACCACCTGTCTGATCTCTTCATGTTTTTGTGATGTTGGAGGCGGAATATCGTTTCTCGTTAAGACATCATCAGTAATCTTATGTTTTTCTTCAATAGTTTGGGCAACAGGCTCCTTTTCAGGCTGTGGTTTGGGCTTCGGGGTCGGCTTGGGTTGTGGTTTGGGCGCAGGTTTAGGTGTAATTGTAGCAACAGGCGTGTAATCAGCTTCTGCCTGTCGTTTTTTAGATGGGGTGCGTTTTACGATGTGTCGCTCCTGCCTGGGTCCTCTTTTTTTCTTCCTTGCGATCTCTTTACACTTCTTGCCAGGCTTGGTGCTCACTTGTCGTCCATATTTCGCCTTATGATAACTTCTCTCACGCTTACTGAATTTATTACCCTTATACTGCGCTTCAACTCTCGGAGCAGAAAAAGCAAAGAATATAATAAAAACAATAACGCTGATTGTTTTAATATGACGGCATAAATTTAGCTTTTTCTTGTTTATACTGGCCATTGCTTAGCTAATCCTATGGTTATCACAAAGTTTATTTTTAATAAACCAAATGTAAATAAAATGAGAAAAATATATTACCTCACTGCAAATATCAGAAAAAAAATGCGAAATGAAAAACGCGCTTTAATAACACCGGAGGAAAGAAGTATAAAATTATCAGGAAATATGTTTATTTTAAAACTTGTGGAACCGCAATAAATCCCTTATTTCCTCTTTCACTTGCAGGGTACTTTTCCCATCGTAGGGCGCTGTAGCAATGCATTGGAATACTTCGGCAACAATGGCTTTTTCCAGGCCAATTTGCTCGGCATAAAATGAAGCCAGCTCAAGTTCAATATCTTCTACGATGTTATCCAGATATATCATATGTACCAGATGAAAAACGGCCTCCAATTTGTCCTGATTGCTATTGGGCATATCAAATGCAGTGGAATAAAGGCTGTGATCAAGTGTTCTTAAATCTTCCTCCGTGAAACCCAATTGTACAGCCCATTTGATCAAACAGGTTATATATTTACTCTTTACAATCTCTTTTCCCAGAAAAATTGAAAGTATATTAAAAAAACTGGTTTTAACCGAAGCCAATTCTTCTGCTGATAATTCATCCTTTTCCATTAGTCAAAAATAGAACATTGTATTTAATAAAACAACAAAGCATCAGGAAAGGTCAAATCCCTCCTGAACGCTTTATGCCTAAAATCTAAATGTCATTTTATTTCATTTAATTCAATGTTACAAGTAATTTCCACATCTTCACTAACCACCAGGCCTCCGGTTTCAACCGTATTGTTCCACTTCAACCCATAATCGAAACGGTTAATGCTTCCGGTAACTTTAAATCCTGCTTTACGTCCACGTTTTCCCTCCAGGTTCCCATTGTATTTTACATCAAAAGTTACTGCTTTAGTTACATCGCGTATAGTGAAATCACCTTTGAGGAAATATTTACTACCTTCTTTTACAATATGGCCTTTGAATTTAATTTCAGGGAATTTATCAGCGCTAAAGAAATCATCTGATTTTAAATGATTGTCCCGCTTTTCATTTTCCGTATCAATTGAAACCACCTTGGCGGTGAAATCGACTTCAGCTCCATCAAAATCATCTTTTTCACTGCTTACGGTTGCTTCAAAATCATTGAACTTTCCTTCCACCTCCGTAATCAGCATATGGGTAATCGTAAACCGGATATTGCTGTGTGAATGGTCGGTCTTCCACT
>JAOUKJ010000213.1 GCA_029882675.1 Cyclobacteriaceae bacterium | reverse complement strand
ACAGGGTATTATACATCCCAGCAGCCTGTGTCATATTTCTTGGCGACAATAAAAAGATACCTCTCAGACCGTGTAGCAACATGGCCATAGGAGATCCGGAATGCCAGATACCCTCTAATCGGTGTCCACGTGTCCGGATAATCAGCGGGGCTTTTTGACCGCCGAATGTCCGATAGTGTAAAGTAGCCAGATCATCGGTCAGGGTAGCCATCGCATAGGCCACGTAATCGATATATTGTATTTCAGTGATGGGCTTCAATCCCCTGATGGCTGTACCTATCCCCTGTCCAATAATGGTTGTTTCCCTGATCCCGGTATCCGTAACCCGAAGTTCACCATGTTTGTTCTGCAAGCCGGCAAAAGCCTGGTTAACATCCCCAATTTTACCAACATCTTCACCGATGGCAAATATTCGCGGGTCTCGCTCAAGGGCTTTATCAAAACAGGCCTGCAATACTTCCCGGCCATCAGCCAGTTTGGATTTCTCACTATAGACAGGAGGTATAACTTTCACTTTCAGGGCCGATTCAGGGGAATGACTAAACATGTGTGTGCTGTATTCTCCTTCTATTCGGTCAAAGGCTTTTTGTAACCAATCCTGTAATTGTATTTTAGCGTCCAGGTCTTCTTCCCGCATCAGACGCAAAGCCTTCTTTACCGCCTTGATGGCGTTGAGCTTAATGGGATTGAGGGCCTTATCAAGGTCAACTTTAATTTTATGAATTTCCAGACTATGTTTACTTTCTTGCACCGCCTGGTCTAAATAATCCGACACCTTCCGCTGTTCTTTCTGTATAGAACGTGTAAAATCCTTCCAGGCCTCATTTTTAGCTTCCCTGACCATTTTTTTGGCCTGACTTTCAATTTCTTTCAGTTTTTCTTCCGAGGAAAATTGGTTGGCCAGTATCCATTCCCGCATTTTCCGGATGCAGTCATATTCCAATTCCCATTCAAGCCGCTCTTTACTTTTATACCGCTCATGCGAACCTGAAGTACTGTGGCCTTGGGGTTGGGTCATTTCTTCTACATGAACGAGTGAAGGAACATGGTGATCACGGGCAAGTTCAGTCGCCGCCCGGTAAGTTTCACACAAACCTTCATAGTCCCACCCCTTCACACAAAATATTTCTATTCCTTCATTTTCCTTGTCGCGCTGAAATCCCCTTAGGGCCTCAGAAATAGACGCTTTTGTAGTCTGGTATTCATTGGGTACGGATATACCATAGCCATCGTCCCAAACGGACAATACAACAGGTATCTGAAGTACCCCAGCGGCATTGACGGCTTCAAAAAACATTCCCTCAGCCGTTGCTGCATTTCCGATGGTGCCGAAAGCGACTTCATTCCCATTTTTGGAAAGGTTTTTATAATTTCTAAGGTCTTTATTCTCCCTGAAAAGTTTTGATGCATAACCCAGGCCGATCAATCGCGGAATTTGTCCTCCCGTAGGCGAAATATCAGAAACACAATTTTTTAATTTACTGAGTTCCTTAAACAGTCCCTTGTCATCAAGCATCCGGGTACCATAATGCCCATTCATCATTCGACCACCGGAGGCCGGCTCTGCTTTCACATCGGTATGGGCATAAAGTTGTGCGAAATATTGTTGAACAGTCAGCTCTTCAATAGCAAACATAAAAGTCTGATCCCTATAATAACCCGACCTCCAATCGCCCGCCTTAAAAGCCTTTGCCATGGCGATTTGCGCTATTTCCTTGCCATCACCAAAGATGCCAAATTTCGCTTTTCCCATAAAGACTTCTTTGCGGCCCATCAGGCTCACCTCCCGGCTTTCGCAGGCAATGCGGTAATCATTAAGTATTTCAACTATCTTCTTATGACTTATTTCGATAGTGCCAGGATTTCTCAAGAGCTTAATATTTTAAAGTAATGAAAGGAATTACTGACGATTAAAAGTACGCAAAAATAGGTCAAAAATCAACCTTCCAAAATAAAACACTACAGATTAATAAAAAAGCAGGTCGATATGTTATTTATAGCTCTAATTAGGTACATTTCTAAATCATAAATCCACCCTATATCAGTATATTTACACCGGAACCATTATAAACTCTTAATTAGCTAAAGAAAATGAAAATTGGCGTACCCAAAGAAATTAAAAATAATGAAAACAGAGTGGCCCTTACCCCCGCAGGAGTGCGGGAACTGGTAAAAAGAGGGCACACGGTACAAGTACAGTCTACTGCCGGTGACGGAAGTGGGATTACTGATGAGTTGTATGAAATGGCCGGGGCCACAATTCTACCGGACATCGAGTCCGTTTACAACACTTCTGAAATGATAATAAAGGTGAAAGAGCCGATCGAATCTGAATATGGGTTGGTGAAAAAAGATCAGCTCCTGTTTACCTATTTTCACTTTGCTTCACACGAGCCCCTTACACATGCCATGATCGAGTCAGGGGCTATTTGTCTGGCCTATGAAACCGTGGAAAAGAGTGATGGCAGCCTGCCTTTACTCGTCCCCATGTCGGAAGTGGCGGGAAGGATGGCCATTCAGGAAGGTGCAAAATTTCTTGAAAAACCCATGGGCGGAAGAGGCATTCTACTGGGGGGTGTACCCGGTGTACGGCCGGCGAAGGTCCTTATCATAGGCGGGGGAATCGTGGGCGCCAATGCTGCCAAAATGGCTGCGGGCATGGGTGCAGATGTTACTATTATTGATCTCGACCTTCAGCGATTGAGGTACCTCAACGATGTTATGCCAGCAAACGTACGCACGATGATGTCGAACGAATACAATATTCGCGAACTGATTAAAGACCACGACCTGATTGTCGGGGCTGTTCTGGTTCATGGGGCAAAAGCACCAAAACTAATCACACGTGAAATGTTAAAGGATATGAAGCCCGGTACTGTGTTGGTGGATGTTGCTGTGGATCAGGGCGGATGCATCGAAACGTGTAAACCTACTACCCATGAAGACCCTATTTATGTAATAGATGATATCGTACATTATTGCGTGGCCAATATGCCCGGCGCCGTACCCTACACGTCTACCATCGCCCTGAATAACGCAACACTACCCTACACGCTACAACTGGCTGACAAAGGCTGGAAAGAAGCCTGTCGATCAAACCCTGAACTTAAGATGGGGCTAAATATTGTGCAAGGGAGTATTTCTTATCAGGCTGTAGGTGAAACGTTCAACCTGCCCTATAAAGATGTTGAAAAGTTCCTAAGCTAAAAAAAGGAAGTCCTTTTTTTAACGAATAAAATTCCAATGCCCCCTACCGGGCCTTGTCGTTTATTTTGCGACAAACTTTAATCCGTAAGGGATTTTGAACTCTTCCTGGATTGGGTTGTAAGGCTTATTAAACGGCATTGCCCCATCGGGTCATTGGATGGTTGAATACTGCGGTATAGTATCCAAAAACACATAACCCTTTTCTTGCTGATAGTGTGCAACGAAATGATGAAGTCCGTTGGTCAGTACAATATATCCGGCGTTTATTTTATGATTATAATTCACTAACTGGTCGAGGGTTTTTTGGTTCAATACGACATCGGGTGCTTTACATTCCACCAGCAGTACCGGCTCAACCATATTATTATAAACCAGAATATCGGTGCGTTTACGAAGCCTGTTTACATCATGCCCTGCTTCTACCCGGATTAGCGAACCCGGATATCCCCGGTCATTCATCAGATAGTATATAAAATGCTGTCTCACCCATTCTTCCGGCGTCAGGCGTATGTTCTTCTTCCTCAGGCCATCAAACACCCATTTTTTTCCTTCTTTTTCAAATATGCGCAAAGGGGTATCAGGCAAGTTTAGCTTAAGCATAAGACAAATCTATAATAGTTAGCTAAACAGCCCTATATTTGCAGTAAATTATTTCTTGCATGGACATTATTCCACACCACCTCGTACCCTATTTCGTTATTCTGGTTCTTGTAATTCTGTTCTACCTGTTATACAAGAATATAGTCCTTCCAGTGAAGGGGTTCACCTCAACGGCATTGATTTTTTTACTTACCGGAGTAATAGACACTAATGAGATGCTTGCCGGATTTTCCAACTCGTCCATTCTCACCATCATTATCCTCATTTTAATAGCCGCCGGATTAAATGAAAATTACCGTATTGACAGGATCTTTAATAAGTTACTCCCCGTAAAAAAAGGGTATAAATATTTTTTAGGAGCCATGATGTTTATTTCAGGCATACTTTCCTCTATTGCAAATAATACGGCAGTGACTGCGCTTATGACACCCTATATCTATAATTGGGGTATTACACATAAAATATCTCCTTCCAAGTTACTGATTCCGCTGTCCTTTAGTACCATTTTGGGAGGGATGATCACCATCATAGGCACGTCTACGACACTTATACTCAACGGTTTTATCATAAGCTATGGTGATCCGGAGGGAATCAATATATATCATTTGTTTATTATTGGACTTTCAGTAACCCTGGCCGGTCTGGGATTTATGCTTATTTCAGCTAAGAAACTTTTACCTGACAATCCCGATCTTATAGAGCGTTTCAGAAAGAGTTCCAAAGAATACCTGACCGAAGTCCATTTAAAAACCGGAGCTACAATCATAGGCCAAACGATCAAAGAGGCTGGTCTAAGAAGCCTAAAAGGCCTTTTTCTTGTGGAAATCATAAGAGAAACCGGCAAAATCACACCGGTAAAACCCGAAGACATCATACAAGAAGGCGACCTGCTTATTTTCGCTGGAAATACACCGGATATTATTGACCTGATACACCCAAACAGCGGATTGGAGGTAGTTTCTGCACCTGGATTCCAGGAAAAACAAGAAGTAACAGAAGTGGTAATCCACCCGGGATCAGGTCTTGCCGGCAAGACCATCAAACAATCTGATTTCAGAAACCGATACGATGCCGCTGTGATTGCTGTACACAGAAATGGACATAAACTATCCGGAAAAATTGGAGAGGTGGTCATCAACGCCGGCGATACCCTGTTGTTGTTTTCAGGAAAGGAATTTAAAGAAAGGGTAGATATCTACAAAGACTTACTTATTGTCTCTAAACCCACGACCCTGGCCCTGCCACAAAAAAATTACAAGATCATTTCATTGACATTGCTGGCTGCCTTCCTCTTTACGAGCCACCTGTTTAATTTACTTACCGCTGTACTCATTTTACTCATCATCATGGTTCTTTACAACCTGGTGACCATTAAAACCATTAAAAGGGAACTGGATCTCAACATGGTGGCTATTCTCGTCCTGGCCCTGGCCATAGGAAAGGCCATCATCAATTCAGGCGCGGGAGAATTAATAGCAGAAGGTATTATTTTCCTCCTGGAACCCCTGGGCCCCTGGGCCATATTGATTGGCATCCTTTTGTTCACCACTTTTCTCACTTCATTTGTAACCAATGTTGCTGCAGTTTCCGTAGCGTTTCCGGTGGCTTACGAACTCGGGCAGGCCGGCATTATGGATCCCGGCGCTTTATACCTGGCCATTGCTTTTGCGGCCTCTGCTGCTTTCCTTACTCCGATAAGCTATCAAACCAATATGATGGTATATGGACCCGGCGGTTATAAATTTAATGATTTTTTTAAAATTGGATTCCCCCTCACCCTGATCTATCTTACTGTGGTATATTTCTATTTAATCCTGCTCTATTGATGCCGTTTTATTAAAAGGCATTTTCACAAAATAAAGAATAATAAAACCGGCAATAAAAAAGGAAGTCAACACGAGTGCATTGTTGCGCATTTCACGGGTGAGTTGTTCTACCACTCCATAGGTAAACGTACCCAGCACCACAGAGATATTATACGTAATATCATAAAAACTAAAGTATGAGGCATGATCCTGGGTATCATCCGGAATCAGTTTACTGTAAGTAGCCCTGGAAAGCGCCTGAATTCCGCCCATGATTAAACCAACCACTACGGCCAACACAAAAAACTGCCCCTGTGTGTAAACAAAGTAAGCAGAAAAACAGGCCATAATCCAGATGAGTACCATCACTTGTAAAGAAAATTTATTGCCTTTTAATCTGGATAACCTGGCAAACAAATTGGCACCAACAATAGCTACCAGTTGAATTACTAAAATAACCAGCACCAATGAGGAACCCTTCATACCTATCACTTTTGCGGCAAAAGTAGCGGCCAATAACATCACTGTCTGGACACCCATATTGTAAAAAAAGAAAGCCAGTAAATATGTCCTTAAGGAAACCTGTTGTTTTAAGGCAGACCATACTTTTAAAATTTCCCGGTAACCATTATAAATTACATTCTTGGTGACACGTCCATTATTGTTTGCATAAGTTGGCAGGTAGTAAAAGGGTATTTGGGCGAAAAGTGCCCACCACAAACCTACCACCAAAAAAGACATTCGCGTGGCCTCCTTTTGAGATGAAAAACCGAGGGCATCATAATATACAATACAAACGATAACTGAAACGAGCAATAAAACACTACCCAAATACCCCATGGAATAACCACGGGCACTGATTTGGTCTGTTCTGTCCTTGCTCGCGATCTCAGGGAGATAGGCATCATAAAATACAAGGGAGCCTGCATAACCAATACTCGCCAACATACTGCATATTATACCAAATTCAATGTTGCTGCCATCGAAGAAAAACAGGCCAATACATGCCGCTGAACCCAGATAGGTAAAGCCTTTCATAAATATTTTTTTATTTCCGGAATAGTCAGCAATACCAGAAAGTAAAGGTAAAAACAGGGTGACCAGCAAAAATGAAAAAGCCAGGGCATAGGAATAGAGTACACTGTTAATCATTTCATAGCCAAAGAAGATAACGACATCCGAACCATCTACACCTACAGCATATGTCTGATAAAAAGAGGGAAAGATCGCCGAGGTAATGACCAAATTATATACTGAATTTGACCAGTCGTACATACACCAGGCATTAATAATTTTAGCATCATTTAATTTCCGCATAACAGACTTACCGGTTTTCAGCATCAAACATAATAAAAATTATTAC
>JAOUKJ010000212.1 GCA_029882675.1 Cyclobacteriaceae bacterium | reverse complement strand
GCACGGGCAAATCCTTTTCCTGATATGCTTTCTCTATGGTTTTTCTTGTCTTCTCTTCCAGTCCCTCTTTTCTGATATACAATTCGCATTGTTGGTCGATGGCTGCATTCATAAAACAGGCCAGCAACATGGGTGCAGGGCCGTTGATGGTCATGGAGACTGAAGTGCCGGGATGACACAGATCAAAGCCCGAATAAAGCTTTTTGGCGTCATCCAGGCAGCATACTGATACGCCCGAATTACCTATTTTTCCATAGATGTCGGGCCTGCGGTCGGGATCATGGCCATAAAGGGTTACGGAATCAAAAGCGGTGGAGAGCCGCTTTGCCGGCATGCCTTTGCTTAAATAATGAAAACGCCGGTTGGTTCTTTCGGGGCCGCCTTCCCCTGCAAACATACGGGTAGGATCTTCCCCTTCTCTTTTGAAAGGATACAGCCCGGCCGTATAGGGAAACTCTCCGGGAACATTTTCCTGAAGTGTCCATTGTACAATGTCGCCCCAGGAACGGTAACGGGGAAGGGCTATTTTCGGAATGTCCTGATTGGAAAGGCTTTTGGTGGTGGTGGCTATTCTGATTTCTTTACCACGAACAGAAAAGACATATTCTGCATTGCGGTACTTTTGTTTTTTTCTTTCCCACTGTTCAATGGTCTCCATGTTTTCACTGGTGAGTAGCTTTTCCAGTTGGTTTGCCTTGCGGGTTAAGGGTTCTGCCTCATTTTCTTCAAGCAGATTCAATACGTTTTTGAGTGAGTAAAGCTGATCGGCAAGATCGGCCTGCTCTTTGGCTGTTTTGTTGTACTGCCTTATAGTATGACTTATTTCTGACAGGTACCTTACCCGTTCCGGGGGAACTATCCCTTTTATTGAGGTGTGTATAGCGGGTTGTTTTTCCGGTATGTCTAAAAGTGCCGGAAAACGTTCATTTATCCGGGCAATCAGCGCATGGTAGAACAACGTAGTGCCGGTATCGTTAAAAAGGGAAGCTGTGGTGGTAAACACGGGCATGTCTTCCACGGATTCATGAAAAAGGTTATGGTTGCGCTGGTATTGTTTCTTTACATCGCGCAAGGCATCAGGTGCGCCTCGTTTGTCAGACTTGTTGATAGCCACGAGGTCGGCAAAATCGAGCATGTCTATTTTTTCCAGTTGACTGGCAGCACCATATTCGGGAGTCATGACATAAACGCTGATGTCGCAGTGATCCGTTATTTCCGAGTCACTCTGACCGATACCTGAGGTCTCCAGGATGATGAGATCATAACCCGCCGCTTTTAAAATCTCAATACTCGAATCAATGTGCTGAGACAAGGCCTGGTGTGAGCGGCGTGTGGCCATTGATCGCATGAAAACACGCGGGCTATCTATTGCATTCATTCGTATCCTGTCACCCAGTAAAGCACCACCTGTTTTTCGTTTTGAAGGATCTACTGAAATGATTCCGGGCTTTTTAGTTTTATATTCATCAAGAAAACGCCTGATGAGTTCATCCACCAGGCTTGATTTACCGGAACCCCCGGTGCCCGTGATACCGATTACCGGAATGGTTTTTTGCGAAGAAATATTTTTTATTTCGGTCAGGTGGCCATTGAAATAGTCGGGATTGTTTTCCGCAGTCGAGATCAGTTGGGCAATGTGTTGATGGCTTCCTTGCGGGAGTAGGCTGATCAGATCTCCGGCCTTTTCTCCTTTGGGGAAGTCACATTTTGCGACCAGATCGTTTATCATTCCTTGCAGGCCCATCATCCGGCCATCATCCGGGGAATAAATGCGTGTAATGCCGTATTGGTGTAATTCCTGTATTTCTTCGGGAAGAATTACTCCACCACCGCCACCAAAAAGCATAATTTCATCCGATCCTTTTTGCTGAAGCAGGTCGTACATGTATTTAAAAAACTCCATATGCCCGCCCTGATACGAAGTAATTGCAATTGCCTGGGCATCTTCCTGAATAGCACAATTGACGATCTCTTCAGCGCTCCTGTCGTGGCCCAGGTGGATTACTTCACACCCGGTGGACTGTATAATTCGGCGCATAATATTGATCGATGCATCATGGCCGTCGAACAGACTGGCCGCGGTCACTATACGTACTTTGTTTTTTGGCAGATAAGGGGCTGTTTCCTGCATATTTTTGTTCTGGTTCAGGTTGTAAAGTTACCCATAATTAAGAAGGAATAAAATACATAAAAAAAGCCCCGGGACTTCTGTACCGGGGCCTGATTCTTTGGTGAGGGTGAGGGAAAGTCCTTCCACCTCATCTTTGTTCATCACCTTGTCATAATACTAATTGATCACGACTCAGATCTCATTAGTTTGCTGCTTCAACGGGAATGCTAAAACTTGCCTTTTCCCAGGCAAATTTGATTGCGCCGTCTTCCACCTTGTATTCAAGGCTTTCAGTCACTTCTTCAGACCATTCAGGTGTTACATTTACACGTACAACATCATGTTCTTCAGTGTACTTGTCAGCACCCCAGATTTCGTGTTCTTCACGGCTCCAGTCGGTATTGATGATGGCTACCCAATCCGCCCCGTCATTGGGGATGATGAAAAAGCCATACTTTCCGGCAGCTACCTTGGTGCCGTTAATCATAACATCAGTACTAAACTCAATATTGGTTGTTTCATTGGCACCGGCACGCCATACTTTGCCGTAATCTTCCAGGCCACCCCAGATTTCCCTGCCTTTTACTGCAGGTGATCCCCAGTCAACTTTTACAGTTGCACCACCGGCCTCTCCTTCGGCCTGCATCCTTGGGCTTGCCTTAGGTTTTGGAGCTTCTTCCTTAGCCTCTTCTTCAGCAGGAGCTTCTTCAGCTACTGTTTCATCTGTGGCTTCTTCATTTTGTGCATTCGGACTACAGCTGGCAATGGTAAAAAGACCTATGGCGATCACTGCAATCCTTGATAATTTTAAAATTTGTTTCAACATAATTGTTTTTGTTTTGTGGTTCTGCACAAAATTAATACAATTTTAGATTAAATATAAATTATTTTTCAAACACAACCTTTCCTCCAAGAATAGTCATGACCACTTCGGTCTGAAGAAGTTGATCTTCAGGCACTTCCATGATGTTTTTATTAAAAACGGTGAAATCAGCCAGTTTTCCGGCTTCAATAGAGCCTTTAATATTTTCTTCAAAGGCACCAAAAGCAGCATGAAGGGTATAAGAGAGCAATGCCTGTTCCCGCGTCATTTTCTGGTCTGGCTCATAGCCCTCCCGGGGTTCTCCTTTTAATGTTTTTCTGCTCACGGAGGCATAAAATGAGGCTAAGGGATTGATGGGTTCAACAGGTACGTCAGTGCCATTAATGACCACAGCTCCAGACTGGAGGAGCTTTTGCCAGACATAAGCGCCTTCTACAATCCGCTTTTCCCCCAGCCGGTCAATGGCCCAGGGGCGGTCAGAAGACATGTGTATGGCTTGCATGGCTGGTATTACGCCCAGCTGTGCAAAACGTGGTATATCTGCCGGGTCAATATGTTGGGCGTGCTCTATTCTGAAGCGGTGGTCTGCTGTTTTATCAGGCCGGGCCTTAAAAGCGGCTTCATACCGATCCAGGACTTCCCTGTTGGCCCGGTCGCCAATGGCGTGTGAGCAGACCTGAAAACCTTTTTCCAGGGCTTGTATCCCGATTTCCTCGACATAATCCATAGGCAGGGTTTCATGTCCGAAATGCCCGGGACGGTCGGTATATTCTGCCAATAGCCAGGCTCCTCGCGAACCCAGGGCACCGTCACAGTTTAGTTTGATGGAACGGATAGTGAGCAGGTGCTGCGTAGTATCTGTTTCCGGCCCCTGGGTAAGCCAGTCTTTGGTCAGCTGGCGGTCAGGACCGGAGATCATCACATAGAGTCGGGTTCCCAGTTGTCCTTCCGCTTTGGCTTGTTTGTATAGTTCGATGGTTGCCCCCCCCACACCGGCATCGTGAAAACTGGTGATGCCATTGCGCTGGCAGGCTTCAATAGCCAACAACAGCGCTTGCTTATCTTTTTCAGGTGTGCTTTCCGGAATGTGACGGGTGATGAGGCCCTGAGCCCGTTCGTTGAAAATGCCCGTAGGATTGCCCAGATTATCCCGAATGATTTCACCCCCTTCAGTTTCTTCCATCAGGCTTTCCACCGACATGGGATTTACTCCGGCAAGCTCCATGGCGCGGGCATTGGCAAACCCGGCATGGCCTGAAGCATGACGCAGATAGACCGGATTGTCCGGGGAGATTTCGCTGAGCTTATGGTGGGTCTGAAAGCCTTTCACCACTGTGTCGGGCATGGCTTGCCATTTGCTCTGGTGCCAGCCGCGTCCGGTGATCCACTCCCCGGGCCGGGCTTGTACGACAGCCTCCTTTACCCGGGATACCAATTCTTCATAACTCGCCACATCCATCAGGTCCAGATTGAGTTCATTATATCCCAACCCCATGAAATGGCCGTGCGATTCGATAAAACCGGGCGTCATGGTGGTGCCTGCCAGATCGATGATTTCTGTATTTTCAGTCTTGTGGTTCATGGCTTCCTTTTCTGTGCCGGCATACAGTATGCGGTCTCCGGCCACTGCAACAGCCTCTACCTCAGGTGTGACTTTACTTGAAGTGTAGATCGTGCCGCCTTTGATGATCAGATCTGCCGGTATATGGTCTGGTGTGCAGGCAAATAATAAAGAACTTAAAACTACAAAGAAGATCAGGTTTAGGTAAGTACGCATGGTTTATAGATTTTGGACTTCGTGTAAAAGGGATAAAGTGTGGTAAAACGAAAATTATTTGTACTTTTAATTAACATTTGCAAACATAAATAAATGTCATGAAATATAACATCTTACTTGCCATGGTTGTCTTTGTCCTTGCTTGCAATCCTGAAAAGGTCATAGAGCAAAATGAAAACTGGTATAAAGGCAACCTGCACACTCATTCCCTTTGGAGTGACGGCGATGACTACCCCGAGATGATCATGGATTGGTATAAAAATAATGATTATCACTTTGTGGCCCTTTCTGATCATAATATTTTGCAGGAAGGAGAAAAATGGGTAAAAGTGACTAAAAGCCCCATGCGACAAAAGGCCTTTGATAAATACCAGAATAAATACGGCGGGGACTGGGTGGTAACAAGGGAAGATACTGCCGGGGTGGAAGTGAAACTGAAGAAACTGGAAGAATACCGATCCCTTTTTGAGGAAACCGGGAAATTTATAATGATGAAAGCCGAGGAAATAAGTAGTTCCTGGGATGGAAAGCCTGTACATGTGAATGGGATTAACACAAGTGAATTAATTGGAAAGCAGACCGGCAACAGTATTGCCGAGGTGATGCAGAGTGCTGTAAATGCGGTGTTGGCGCAAAGAGAAAAGACAGGACAACCGATGTTTCCCCATATTAACCACCCCAACTTTCATTATGCCATTACAATAGCGGATATGATCGCCTTGGAAGGTGAACGTTTTTTTGAAGTTTATAATGGGCACCCTCAGGTAAACAACTATGGTGATGAAGACCACCCCGGCACGGAAGAAATATGGGACAGGGTAAATTTGGCATATATAAACGCTGACAAACCACTGCTCTTTGGCATTGCAACGGATGATAGCCATAATTACCATACTTTTGGGAGTCAGTTTTCCAATACCGGTAGGGGATGGGTGATGGTCAATGCAGATAGCCTCAATCCGGCATCGTTGATTGGTGCCATGGAAAAAGGAGACTTTTATGCGACCAGTGGTGTGCTTCTGAAGAATATCTCAGTCACTGGGGATGGATTGTCTTTTGATATTATACAGGAAGAGGGGGTGAAGTATGTTACGCACTTTATTGGGATTAAAAAAGGAATGGAACATTCGGAAATATTAGCCGAACAGGAAGGAATACGTGGAGAATATAATTGCACTGGTGAGGAGCTTTTTGTTCGCGCAAAAATTATTTCCAATAAATTGAAGTTTGATCCCTTTGAAGTGGGAGAGTATGAGGCAGCGTGGACACAACCTTTCGAAGTGATCAGTGAACGGTGATCTGTTAACTGTGGAAATGACACTCTGCTCCGGTGTTTCGGAGGAAGTGCCTCCTTTTATTTCAGGGGAAAATGGACGCTCACTTTTCGAACTACACGCTAAAGCGTGAACAGTTGGGGTATGCAGCGATTACAACTAATGTTCTCCAAATATTTAATAACCAAATAGAATGAATAAGCTTGGTATTTTGGCGTCACTGGCGCTGGTCATGTTTTCCGCATGTAACAAAAAGGAAGCGACCCAATACGACATGATCATTAGAAACGGGGCCATTTACGATGGGCTGGGAAGTGCCCCAATAGTGGGTGATGTAGCCATCAATGCCGACACCATTATCCGCATAGGGAAACTTGAAAATGCCGTAGGCAAGGAGGAAATCGACGCAACAGGCCTGGCAGTAGCCCCGGGCTTTATCAATATGCTGAGTTGGGCTACCGAAACGTTAATAGAAGATGGCCGCTCCCAAAGTGATATTCGTCAGGGAGTGACGCTGGAAGTCTTTGGTGAGGGGTGGTCTATGGGCCCCCTGAATGATCAGATGAAAAAAGAAGAACAGGAAGCACAGGGTGATATTAAATTTAACATTGCCTGGAACACCCTGGGGGAATACCTGGAATTTCTGGAGGGCAAAGGAGTATCCACCAATGTGGCATCATTTATCGGAGCCACCTCATTGCGGATTTATACGGTGGGGCATGATGACCGACCTCCAACAGATGATGAGCTCGATTCTATGCGGATGCTTGTCAGGCAGGGCATGGAAGAAGGTGCAATCGGATTGGGCTCTTCCCTCATATATACACCGGGCTTTTTTGCTTCAACAGCAGAGCTGATCGAATTGTGTAAAGTTGTTGCGGAGTATGACGGGATGTACATCTCGCATTTGCGCAGTGAATCCAACCGTTTGCTCGAAAGCGTTGATGAATTAATACAGATTGCCGCCCGGGCCGGGCTGCCTGCCGAAATATATCATTT
>JAOUKJ010000211.1 GCA_029882675.1 Cyclobacteriaceae bacterium | reverse complement strand
GGTACGAGCCGCACCAGTCCATCCAAAACTTAATGTACCATAAATCAATTTGGAAATTTTATTTGTTGCCCTGTCGCGAATAGTTGCAAAATCAGGGATGAGGCCGATATACCAGAACACCAGTGATACTGTAAAATATGTTGATATCGCGAACACATCCCACAAAAGTGGTGAATTAAAGTTTACCCAAAGTGAACCAAAAGTATTCGGCAATGGTAATGCCCAGTAAAATCCCAACCACAAACGTCCCATATGCAACATAGGGAACATTGCCGCACAAATTACGGCAAAGATAGTCATTGCTTCTGCCGCTCTGTTGATCGACATTCTCCATTTTTGACGGAACAATAACAAGATGGCTGAAATCAAAGTACCGGCATGACCTATACCAACCCACCAAACGAAATTGGTGATGTCCCAGGCCCAGCCTACTGTTTTATTCAGACCCCAGACACCTACTCCTTCCCACAACAATATAACGGTAGCATAGGCACCAACCAACAACGCAGTAAGCGCTATAGCCATGCCAAGCATCCATCCTTTAGTAGGTTTACCTTCTACTTGTCTGCATATATCCTCGGTAACATCATGGACCGTTTTTCCACCGGTCACTAATGGCTTCCGAACTGATGAAGTAACTTGCATATTTATGTATTTATTATTTCGTTAATTCCTTAAGCCTGGTCAATATTTCTCACCTTAGTCAGATACAGCACATTGGGTTTTACTCCTACTGCTTCCAGTACTGCATAAGCGCGCTCCTCTCCTACTTCCTTATCCATTGAAACTGTATTATCTTTTATTTTCAACAGTTTGGAGAGTTTGCTCTTCGGGTCATTAAGGTCACCAAAAACTAAGGCATCAGCAGGGCATGTACTGGCGCAAGCCACATTGATGTCTCCATCATTTGTCCTTCTACCTTCTTTTTTAGCTTCAAGCTTTCCATACTGTATCCTTTGAACACACATGGAACATTTTTCCATTACTCCTCTTGACCTCACGGTAACGTCAGGGTTTAAAACCATTTTGCCAAGATCACTGTTCATCGGTGTATTTTCATCGGCAAACTGTTTATTATCATGGTATTTAAACCAGTTAAATCTTCTTACTTTATAAGCACAGTTATTAGCACAATATCTTGTTCCAATACAACGGTTATAAACCATTTGGTTTAGTCCTTCCGTACTGTGGGTGGTTGCTGCAACCGGACATACCGTTTCACATGATGCATTATTACAATGCTGACACATCATGGGTTGGAAGGTTACTTCAGGGTTGGCCGCTGCTTTTTCAAGTCCTTTTCTATCATCCGGCGCGGCATCACTGCTATAATACCTGTCTATTCTCATCCAGTGCATTTCCCTGCGGTTGATCACCTCATCACGGCCTACAACAGGCACATTATTCTCAGCCTGACAGGCAATCGTACATGAAGAACATCCAGTACATGAGTTTAAATCGATGGCCAGTCCCCAATGGTGATCTGGGTATTCGTGTCCTTTCCACAAGGAGACCGTATTTGGAGCTACCGCATGATTTTCTTCATCAAGCCAGGTTGCAATTTTTGGATGAGAACGACCCGAAGAAGGATCATTAACATATTCGCTAAGTATCGTCTCCTGCACTACAAAATCCCGATCCATATAAGTTTCATGGGTCTGCGTTTGTGCGATCTGGTATTTATCGGACAACACTTCAATGGATACTCCACTCATCACATCATAAGAAACCATGCCATTTGAAGAGCCACTAAGTGCAAAGGCATCTACGCCAAGTCCTTCAGCTACAACACCAGCCTTTTTTCTTCCATATCCTAAGGCAAGTCCAACTGTTCCTGGTGCCTGTCCCGGTTGAATTAACACGGGAACATCTATTGATTTTTCGCCGACAGTAAGCCGGACTTTATTACATTTTCCTTCAAACATGGTAATGCCTGTTTCATTGGCAAAAGCCTGAGAAACAGTCAGGTAATTGTCCCAGGTAGCTTTTGTCACCGGGTCGGGCATTTCCTGTAACCAGGGATTATTGGCCTGGGTTCCATCACCTATACCTAATTTAAAGTAAAGCGCCAATTCTACATCGCCCCCTTTATACCCCTTTGCAATTGCTGCTCCGGCATTGGAAACATTTCCTGCGAACGAAGCAACAGTTGCTTCCACGACAACGGGTTGTACCGCCAATGAATCACTTATTGCATCTAATGTAGACGCAGGCCCTTCATAGGTGAAAATACCTTCATGCAGGCATGAATCCCAAAATGTTTGAAAATCTAAATATTTGGAAGCATCAAAATATTTATTCCAGCTCCCTTGTAAGTAGCTATAATAGTCCGCTTGTTTACCTGCCCATGACAACAGGCTTGTCTGTGCCTGTCGCGTATCAAACAGATTAGTAATGGTTGGCTGCGTTAAACTTAATACTCCTACCTTTGGTTCGGCATCATTCCAGCTTTCAAGGTAATGATTATCGGGTGCAACAAAAGTCACCAGTTCGGATGTTTCATCTATTCGATCAGAAGTACTGACAGATACCTTTACTTTAGAAAGTGCTTCTGCCAATTGTGCCCCCGCCGGGTGGTTATACACCGGGTTACAGTTATAGAAAATCACCCCTCCTATACTGCCTGCACCTGCCTCTTTTATAAAAGCAGCCATATCCTCATCGTTACCCTGACGGTAATTGGCATGCTTTTCAATATCGATCGTCTTACCATAATTGCCCAACAGGTCATTAATGGCATTAACCATCACCTGAACAGCGGGATCATTTGATCCGGATACGACCAGGGATTTTCCTCTTGCAGCCCACAAATCATTGGCTGCCCTGTCTATGTTTTCAACACCTTCAGCTGCACCTGAAACATTACCAGCCCCGGCTTTCTTTGCGATGGCATTATAGAGTGCCACAACTGCAGGGCCTTGTTGTGAAGGCTTTATTGGTGCACGGTAATCAGCATTTGCACCGGTCAGTGAGAGGTTAGACTCAAACTGATAATGCCTCGACATGCTTTTCTTATCTGCACCCAGCTTTCTTGTTTTACTATATTGCTTGGTATATTCTATCGGTGATATCCATGTGCCCAGAAAATCAGCATCAAAAGACACAATCACATCCGCTTTACTAAAATCATATGCGGGCACCACCGACTTTCCAAATGATTCTTTATTGGCATCCAGCAAACCGCAGACAGACTGTGTATCGTATGTCACGACCTTTGCCGAGGGAAAAGCAGCCTGGAAGTCAGCAATTACTGCTTTTGTTGACGGGCTTAGTATCGTATTAGTAACGATCCTGATTTGTCCGGCAGATTTTAAGGCTGATTTTACTTCATTATCCAAATCAGTCCATGATATTGCTGTTCCACCTTTTAAAGGAGATTTTCTTCTGGCATCATCATATAATGAAAGTACACTGGCTTCCACCTGAGCATTTGTACCTCCTCTACTGATATCGGAAGAAGGATTACCTTCTATTTTTATGGGCCGGCCTTCCCTTGTCTTTACCAGGATACTACAGTAATTTCCTCCCTGAACATAGGTAGAAGCGTAGAAATTGGGGACTCCCGGATCAAGGTCTACGGGTTTATTTACGTAGGGAATAGCCTTCCGTATAGGGGCTTCACAAGCCGCCAAAGATGCTGCTGCCACACTAAACCCCATCATCTTAAGGAAATCGCGCCGACCATTACCACGCATTTCTCCGTTTAAAGGCAGTTCATGCGCAAATTCTTTATCAGCATATTTAACAAACTCCGGATCGTTGGTAAGTTGTTCTATACCTTTCCAATACGTCTTTTTATTTTCTTTCATATTCCAGCAGTATGATCTGTAAGGATTGTTCTAATAGTATATTAATAATGGCATTTGGCACATTCCAACCCACCAATGTCCTCAACGGTCATTTTTTCATTGCCATTACCTTTGTGGTATTCGATCAGTTGATCATAATAAGCGTTGTCTTTTCCGTTGACTTCCGTCTTGCGGTGGCAGTCGACGCACCATCCCATAGTAAGCAGATTTTCCTGCTTTACTACATCCATCTCCTGAATCTGTCCATGACAGGTTTGGCACTCTACACCACCCACCTCAACGTGCTGTGCATGGCTGAAATACGCCAAATCCGGCATATTATGAATCCTGATCCACTCAATAGGCGTATCATTATCGACAGCCGCTTTGATTTTTTTAATCTCCGGCGAATCAGGTAAAATACTGCTGTGACAGTTCATACAAATGTTCGCAGAAGGGATATTCGCATTCCGGCTCTTTCTTACACCGGTATGGCAATAGTTACAATCAATTTGATACTGACCAGCATGCAATTTATGAGAATAAGCAATAGGCTGTGTAGGCGCATAATTCATTTGAACGCCGATGGAAAAAAGGCCTGTTATTACCCCTTTCACCACCAGAGCTGTAATAATGAATATCGTCAGAAAAACTACCGGTTTACTTGTCAGCGTACCTGAAAGGGAAAAGGTTTGTCCAAGCAATTCCTTATCTTCCTCTCCAAGATCCTCTGACTGCTGCTGAAGATACCTCTTAAGCACTCTCATTATCAGAAATAAAATGCCTAATACCAGAAGTAGCAGGATAACAATTCCTACCATAATGGCATTCATAAACCCTGACGGTCCGGCATCCTGTGTTGCAGCTTCTGTACCTGTATCAGCTACAGCAACTTCGGCAGGCCCCTTTTTGGTCTCATCCTGAACATAGGCCAATATTGACATGATTTGCTCGTCTTCCAACGGGAAGGCCGTCATCATGATATTGTATTCATTAAAAAGGTCGTTGGCATATTGGTCACCACTCTGAATCACTCGGGTGGGGTTCCTTACAAACTCCCTGATCCATTCTACAGAAGGCGCCCTGTTGTACACATCCTGTAAGGCGGGTCCTACATTTTTTTCATGTATTCTATGACACGTCTTACAATTGGCATCAAACAATTGCTTTCCTGCATCTATCACTGTGGCGTCTTCAGAAATGACATCACCCTGTGCAAGCGCTACACTTGCACTCATCATGGCGGATAAACTTAACAGAAAAGTAAAGAAGGAACAGACAATAAATCTTCTACACATCTTAGGTTTATTAGGTCTTTGACAAAATCAGGCACAAATCTACATTGAGCTACTATTTTTTCAAACCTCCAATTGTCCTTTTTGTTTTCAAAATTTAAATTGATTTTTTTTTTCAATCAGGAAGGCAATAAAAATGTAGCGTATGACGTTTTTTTCATGTTTTTAAATTATTTAGAACGGTTATAAATAACGATCAGGTTCCTTATTATTTAATTTTCGCTTCAATAATTCCGGCAAACAGCTACTTTTCCCTCCATCTTCTTCCGTGATCATGTAATTTATTTTCCCCGTTGAGCCTCGGGCATTAATATAAAAACAGGCATCCACATCTGTTTGGTTTGACGAGGAAAAGGTGAACCACACCTCCATCATACGGACGGTTTCCCGTATCACATCCTGATCTTTTTCTCCCTGGCGATGATATATCCTCAGGTTTAATGCCATGATTTGATTTTCTCGTTATTTAAAACAACAATATAAACATAATTGTAACTTTAAACACCATTTATGTAATTAATAATACACACTAATATTATTTTCGGATGACATTAAATGTGGATTTTTGTTCACATGGTGCATGTGGGCAAAAAAGTGAAGGAAGTATTCGACAAAAGTGGCTTTACCGTGGTGGAGTTTGCTCGCCGGATCAATACTTCGCGCGAGAACGTGTACGGTATATTTAAGCGAAAAAGCCTGGATGTTATATTACTCTATGAGATCGGAAAAGTCCTGAACTATAATTTCTTCGAAGGATTTATTGACACAAGACACAGCCCATACCAGGAAATTGAAGAGTTGAAAGAAAAACTGGAAGTCAAAGATCGGGAAATAGAATACCTGCGCAAAATCAATGAACTTCAGGAAAAAAGGGATATGGACGATGATGATAAGGATGAGGGCAATGAATAACTCATCTATTGGAACCTATTCAATCGCTTTTGCGGATAAATTGGATTAAAAATCCCACCCCATAGCCAACAAGCTGATAAATCGCTGTAAAAACACTTAGCAGGCCTACAACAAGGCTCCTTGACTCCAAAAAGGACCACATCGCAATGCTAAAGAAATATACGCCAAACACCCCAACACCTACAAAGAAAAGTACAGGATGAATAATATATGCGATTGGTAACCCTAAAAATGAAAGACAAAACAACAACGGAAACCAATGGATCAGCTTAATACCATTCTTATTTTTTCTTCCGGTAATCACCCTGCCTTTTCCAAAGGAAAAGGCCTGCTTAAAAAATTGTTTCGGAGTAGCTCTTCTTTTATGATAAACAAAGGCTTCCGTGATTAAGGCGGTTTTATATCCCGCATTTAGCAGTCGCGTACTGTACTCAATATCTTCGCCCAGATTTGTTTGTTTAAACCCGCCTGTCTCTAAAAAAACATCTTTTCTTATTCCCATATTAAAACTCCGGGGCTGGAAAGAACCCACATGTTTTTTCTTTCCACGAATACCTCCCGTAGTCAATACTGATGTCATGGTAAAACTAATGGCTTTTTGCCAGGATGAGAAGTTCTCGTGTGCCTTGTCCGGCCCTCCCCAGGCATCAACGGCATGCCTGTCAAGATATTTTTCTACCACACCGAAATAATTTTCAGGTATCAGGCAATCCGAATCAAAAAACACAAGGTATTTACCCCGGGCATATTGAGCCGCATAGTTACGACTAAAACCCTGCCCGGTGTTTTCCTTTTCCAGGTATTGAATATCCAGTTTGCCTTCAAAAAGCATTACCTGATCAACAGATGAAATTTGGGAGCCATCTTCTACTACAATGACTTCAAAAAGAGCTTTATTATGCTTTGTAAGGCTTTCTAATAACTCAAAAATTTCCTGTGGCCTGTTATACACAGGTATAATTACTGAAAATACGGGTTTAACTACTTTTCCCATCCCCGCTTCTCAACGAT
>JAOUKJ010000818.1 GCA_029882675.1 Cyclobacteriaceae bacterium | reverse complement strand
TAGCTGGGCACCGTAGCCCCCTCCACTCGCGCGAGGTTTGCCATCAATATCTCCCAGTATTTTGTTATCCTCGGCGATACTTCCATGAAAGCCGTACTTCGGAACTCCCGTACCACCCCACATTTCTATATGATAACCCCGCGGGAAGTCCAACTTGGAGTTGTCCAGCCACCAGGGGATGATGTATCCGGCACCTCCTACACCGTCCTGATTGTGTCGCATGCCATCCACCAGCTTGGGAATAAACCCCCTCATGCCCGATCCGGTGCTGTCCATCAGGTATTTCCCCAACACCCCGCTGCTATTGCTCAACCCGTTTTTGTGCACGCCCGACCTCGAGTTTAATAATAACCGTCCGGTCTCACAGGCACCGGCTGCCACGACGATCACTCTCGCGCTTACCCGGTACTCCATCCCATCGTTTTTATTGATATAGGACACTCCCGTGGCTTTACCACTACCATCGGTAATGATTTCCCTCGCCATGGCTTCGGTGATGAGCGTTAGTTTTCCCGTGGCAAAGGCCGGGGGAAATAACACGGAAGGAGAGGAAAAATTCGAATGTGTACCACACCCCCTGTTGCACTGGTTGCAATAGTGACAGGCCGGCCTGTTGCCCAGGGGTTGGGTAAGGATAGACAACCTGTTGGGGATCACCGGGATATTGATCTGATCACAGGCTTTTTTGATCAGCAATTCATGGGCCCTGGGTTTGGGGGGTGGCATAAAAATACCATCGGGTTCATTGACAATGCCCTCCTTGCTACCAAAGATGCCTATCATCTTATCAATTTTATCGTAATAGGGTTTAATATCGTCATATCCAATAGGCCAGTCATCACCAAGGCCGTCTATACTTTTTCTCTTGAAATCATAAGGGCCAAACCGGAGGGAAATACGCCCCCAATGATTGGTACGGCCACCCAGCATTCTTGATCTGAACCAATTAAAGCTCGATCCTGACGCGTGAGTATATGGTTCCCCATCAATTTGCCATCCTCCCAGGGCCGCATCAAACTCGCCGAAGGGCCTTTTTGTACCCGCCATGCGCCGGGGTGATTCATAAGGCCAGCGGAACATGGGCCCCTTGGAGGAGTCAAATTCAGGTCCAGCCTCCAATAGAACAGTTTCAGCCCCGGCTTCAGTAAGGGTTTTGGCAGCCATTCCTCCCCCTGCACCGGAACCTATTATACATACATCATAGACTTTCGGACTTTCTTTTATCTGCATGATTGGATTCTTTATTGATTGAGTGTTTTTGCTATTTTACTCCTACAATTTTTTAATTTTTATTAAAAAAGAAAAAAAAAGAACTATCAACTAATACCAAAGGTCAAAAAACCATTAGTAATAATTGTTTTAAAATGTAGAGGCCGGTATTTATTGGCAGGGAGATGAACATGGCAGCTATAATTGTATCTGTTATTCCCTATGCCGATTACCCCGCGACATTTTTAACAGGTGAAAATCAGGCTATATCTAATACTGGTTTGATAGCTGGACAGTGAATAGTTCATGTAATGCCAATAGAGGCCTTTGTTTGAAATATTGATAATAATATTTTGTAATTTATATGATTAGCATCACATAAAAATATGATGTATATCATTTTTCAATATTGTTTTATTACCAACCTTTGAATGCCATATCATTGGTCACTTTACAGCATCAAAATCTAATTTTATGATACCGTTTAACGACAAAACCTTAAAACTCTGCATGATGATGGTCCTTTTCATGGTGTTCTTTTCAAAG
>JAOUKJ010000817.1 GCA_029882675.1 Cyclobacteriaceae bacterium | reverse complement strand
GGTTTACACTTTTTTATCCCTTTCACGAAACCCCCTTTAAAACCGGTTTTGCTCCGGGAGAACTTTTACCATATGGAACGGAATACATGGGTACCAAAGGAAGAGAAAATCATTATACCCGATTGTCAGGGAAAAATTTGACAACTACTTTAAATCAATCCTCCTTCCAATCATTAAATCAATTTTAAGGTCGTTTTTAGGCGTTCTAGTGGGTTATCTTGTAATTGGTGGGAGTTTTTATGATATTTAGGGAAAGCAAACAAAGGAAAGATTTTATGCATTATCCAATATTTTTAATTCTAATAGGAGGTTTAATTAGATGGATAATTGGAGGGTGTAAAAAAGACATAGATGATTTGCTTGATGATTCTCAGAGGATTGAAAATTTTATTGTTTCATTGTTATTTTTATTAAGCAGCTTTATTATTGCCTATGTCGTTATGAACATTTAAAAAAAATTTTCTTCTCCGGATTTGCACATTTATCAGTGGTGCCGAGGATATCCGCCTGGCGATCAATCACCTGGGGGAGATCACCAATGACGAGGTGTTGGGCAGTATCTTTTCTAAGTTTTGTATTTGGGAAGTGGTTGGTGTATGGGTATAGTGGAAGTTCATCGTTTGTATTCAACAAATGTTTTACTATTTTTCAGAAATTTTTTATATCATGAAATACATCAAGATTGTTCTGTCAGTAAGTCTGGTTCTTTCATTGCAGGCTTTTTATTTACCGGCAAACGCCCAGGAAGGTGCAGTTTATGCCCGTCTATCGCCTATAGAAGATCAGATACCTGAAGCAGTATCAACAGGGAAAAAGGGATGGGATCCTGCGCCGTCCAAAGTCTATCGCTGGGCCGGTATGCAGATGGAAAAAACGAAGTCCGGAGAGAGAGGGAAGCTGATGGAGGGGAGCTCCACTCACCTGGAAAGGCTGAAGATCTACGGCACCAGCATATTCCCGGGTAAGACCCTTACGCTGCCGGATGATAAAAAAAACGAGACACTCATCATCATGAAAGAAGGTAGCCTGAAATGTGTTTTAAATGGTGAACAGCAGAAAATAGGCCCCGGAAGTATTGTGATGCTATTGCCCGGCGATAAACTGAAGTTGCAGAACGATGGTGAGGCAACAGCCACCTTTTATCAAATGCAGTATCTTGCAAAAGCGCAGGTAAACATTGCCCGGGGTACCAGCGAAGGTGGCTCTTTTGCGGTGGATTGGGAAAAGGTGGAGTATATGTCGCGACAAAAAGGGGGGAGAAGGAATTTTTTCGACCGGCCCACGGCCATGTGCGATGATTTTGAAATGCACGTGACCACCCTGAACGAGGGCCTGGAAAGTCACCCGCCCCACACCCATGTGGTAGAAGAGATCATCCTGATGGTGGAGGGCGATATAGAAATGCACATCGATGGCGAAACACCCCATGCCACAACCGGTGACTTTGCCTTCGTCGATTCCGAAGTGCCCCACCGCCCGAAAAACATAGGCAAAGGGCAGTGTACCTATTTTGCTTTTCAGTGGAAGTGATTTGTTAGTAGTAAGTAATGAGTAGAAAGTAGCAAGACAGTGTGGGGATGGGTTTAAAGGGTGGACGAAACCCCTAAACTTAAACCGTCATCCTGACGAAGGAAGGATCTCACTAACCGGTGGGAGTATCACCAACACCCTCCTCCAAATTCGTCATTCCGTACCAGGCGGCAGGGTTTGCGGGTAGTGTTCCGAGGCATTCGGAACGGAATCCACCTGCCCTTGC
>JAOUKJ010000210.1 GCA_029882675.1 Cyclobacteriaceae bacterium | reverse complement strand
CCAATGGCCGGAAGGCCAGGAGGCCGTTGAAAGAAGTAAAAAGCATTATATAACCGTAAATTAAAAAGTTATGTGTTTAGCTATACCGGGAAAACTAATCAGTATTGACGAAAACATTGAACCTGCCTTCAGAACGGGCAAAGTCTCTTTTGATGGAGTGGTTCGCGAAGTAAATTTATCGATGGTTCCTGAAGCCTGCATCAATGAATATGTCCTTGTCCATGTAGGAACAGCCATCGGCATGATCGAAGAGGAAGAAGCAAAAAAGGTCTTTGACTTCCTGAAACAAAATGGTGAAATGGACGAAATCCATGAAACTGAGAAACCTGTAGAATAACATAAATACAAACCTCATGAAATATCTAGGTGAATACAGGGATGCCGAACTTGTCGGGCAACTGATGGAGAAAATTAAAAACACAGTAACCCGGCCATGGGTTATCATGGAAATATGTGGAGGACAAACCCATAGTCTGGTAAAAAATGGCATTCTTGACTTACTCCCTCCCGAAATCACCATGGTACATGGTCCGGGATGTCCCGTATGTGTCACTCCTGTTGCCATGATCGACCAGGCCGTTCTTTTACTCGAGAAGGGGGTAACGATATGTTCTTTTGGCGATATGCTCAGGGTACCCGGAAGCGAGAAAAGTCTGTTGAAAGCAAAATCCGAAGGTGGTGACGTACGCATCGTTTACTCGCCACTCGATGCTATAAAAATGGCCCGCAAGGCTCCCGAAAAAGAATTCGTGTTTTTTGCCGTAGGTTTTGAGACCACCGCCCCCGCTAACGCCTTGTCGGTCATTCAGGCCGATAAACTTGGCCTGAATAATTATTCTATCCTCACTTCACATGTATTGGTACCTCCCGCCATGGGTGCCATTCTGGACGACCCGGAAAATAAGGTCCAGGGATTTCTGGCCGCTGGCCATGTTTGCACCATCATGGGAACCGAAGAATACAACCCACTAGTTAATAAATATAAAATACCGGTAGTCATCACCGGATTTGAACCGGTAGACCTCTGTCATGGCATCCTGATGACCATAACCCAACTGGAAAAAGGTGAAGCCCGACTCGAAAACCAGTACTCCCGGGTGGTAAAGCCCTTCGGAAACCCGGCTGCCCGTAAGGTTGTACAATCGGTCTTTGAAACCGGCGACCGGGAATGGAGAGGCATAGGCACCATTCCTATGAGTGGTTACATCGTGAGGCCCGGTTTTGCGCAGTTTGATGCGGAAAGGAAATATGGGCTTGCCCCTGCCCGGTCGAAAGAAAACCCGGAATGTATAGCCGGGGATATTCTCCGGGGGATCAGAAAGCCAGATCAGTGTCCTCATTTTGGAAAAAAATGTAATCCTGAGAATCCACTGGGAGCACCTATGGTTTCTACGGAAGGAGCCTGTGCCGCCTATTTTAATTATTCCCATCAAACTATGGCCTCATGAACAAACTGATCAATTCCTTTTCCTGCCCTATTCCCGCGTTTGATTTTGAGGTGATTTCCCTCGGGCACGGTAGTGGCGGCCTGTTGACCAACAAATTGTTGGATAAAAGCATCTTTTCATTGTTTGATAACGACATGCTCAACTCCCGGCATGACGGTGCGGTCTTTGACCTGGCCGGCCCACTGGCCTTTTCTACGGACAGCTTTGTAGTTTCTCCTATTTTTTTCCCCGGCGGAAACATTGGAGACCTGGCTGTGAATGGCACTGTAAATGACCTGGCCATGTGTGGTGCTGTACCAAAATACCTCTCATTGGGGCTTATACTAGAGGAGGGTTTAAAAATAGAAGAATTATGGACCGTACTGGTCTCGGCAAAAGAAGCCGCGAATAAAGCAGGCGTTCAAATTGTGACCGGTGATACAAAGGTTGTTGAACGGAACAAAGGCGACAAAGTATTTATCAATACAAGTGGTATTGGCCAGGTGCATCCAAAAGCCCGTATTGACATACAACGTGTTTCAACAGGAGACAAGATCGTTGTGAGCGGTTCGCTGGCAAACCACGGTGTTTCAGTTTTATCGGTGCGGGAAGGGCTGGAGTTTGAAACGGACATTATTAGTGATACCCAACCAATAAACAATATCGTATATCGTATGCTCAACACCTTTGGACAGCACATACACCTGACACGGGATCCAACCCGCGGAGGCATTGCTACTGTACTCAATGAGATAGCCCAACAAAGTGGCCAGGGAATAGCATTAAATGAAAAAGATATTCCCATAGAACTACAGGTACAAAGCGCATGTGAACTTTTAGGGCTGGATCCCCTTTATGTTGCCAATGAAGGGGTTTATATTTCATTCGTAGCTGCTGAAATCGCTGACAGTTACGTGGAAGCATTAAGGCAATGCCCCGGAGCAAAAAAAGCTGCATGTATAGGAGAGGTGGTAACCGAACATCCCGGACAGGTAATTATTAACAGTCGTATTGGCGGCAGGCGCGTTATCGCGATGTTGCCCGGCGAACAACTGCCGCGAATATGTTAACGTCCATTTTTATTCTTGCAAAAGATGCTTAATTTTCGGTTTTAATGAAACTACTACAAATGATGAACAAGATAATTCGAATTTCAGCGATGATGCTCCTCCCACTACTACTGATTGTTGCGCAGGGAGTGAATGCCCAGGATAAGGGGCTACGCATAATAATGATCGGTGCGCACCCCGATGATTGTGATATTAAATCAGGGGGCACAGCTGCCCTTTTTGCCAGTATGGGGCATCATGTTAAGTTTGTTTCCGTTACTAATGGCGATGCAGGTCATCACGAACAGGGTGGCGGCATGTTGGCCAAAAGGCGTACTGCCGAAACCCAGGAATCAGCCCGCAGACTGGGTATTGAAAAGTATGTGGTGCTGGATAATCACGATGGGGAACTTGTGCCTTCTTTAGCCATTCGGCTACAAATCATTCGTGAAATCAGAAAATGGCAGGCTGATGTCGTGATTGCCCCCCGCCCCAATGACTACCACCCCGACCATCGCTACACAGGCGTTTTGGTACAGGATGCTGCTTATATGGTCGCTGTACCAAATATTGCTCCCGATGTAGAGCCTGTCAAGACAAATCCCGTCTTTCTTTATTTTAGTGACCGTTTTCAGCAGCCCAATCCATTCAGGCCAGACATTGTGGTGGACATAGACAAAACTTTCGACAAAAAAATGTACGCACTGGATGCACAGGTGTCGCAATTTTATGAGTGGCTTCCCTGGATAGGCGGTTATGCCGATGAGGTTCCCGAAGGATCAAAAGAGCGTCTGGAATGGCTTAAAACAGTCAGAACCTGGACAGTGCAAGATAATATGCGCGCCAGTCTTGAAAAATGGTATGGTGCCGCCCATGCGAAAAACGTAAAATATGCAGAGGCCTTTCAGGTATGCGAATACGGAAAACAACCCACTGACGAAGATTTAAAGAGGCTGTTTCCCATGTTGGGAAAATAGCTATATTGATATTCTTTATTATTTGCGTCTTTGGACGCAAATAATAAAGAATATTCAACTTATTTGAGAAGTTGTTCTTTCACCTCAATGGTTACCTTCCACATGCCTTCCTTATTGATCAGCACAGTGGCCTTTTGTCCCTTGAAAGTCAGGTCAGCTTTAAAAGGAAAAGAAATATCGGTTAGGTAAACTGACCGGGCCGTGTTTTGGGAATAACCAAAAGCCCCCTGCAGGACGGTTATGTTGATATATGGATTGAACACAGCCTGATTGTCCATATTGACAAAAATTTCAATGGCTTTTTCCTGCTGAAGTTTGGTCTCCGAAATGGATATCCGTTGCATGGCTGCCCCTTTGTTGGAGACTTCAAAAGGCACGCGGTACTTTCCAATGTATTCATCTTCCTTCCAATAACCCACCAATGGATCAGGGTTGTTGGTATATTTCAGCTCACCAGCCCCTTCTTTAAGTCCCTTTTCAAATTCTCCCTGATACACGTCTCCATTGGCCCAGGTATAAGTACCTGTTCCGTGCGGAAGTCCCTTTTTAAATTCACCTACAAAAGAATCTGTCCCCTCGGCCTTTCCACTTCCGTTGGCAAGTCCTTTTTTACATTCCCCATCATATTTGCCCTCCAGCTCTTTCAATAGCACATTACAATCTGATTGAGCCTGTGAAGCGATAAAAAGACAACAACTGACAGCTAACAAAAAGTACTTCATAACAATAAATTTAAAACCATTAATGACTTACCGGAATAACAATGTGGGTTGTATCCCAATACAAATGCATGCCTGAATCATCAAACCGGATGGTCAGTGCTTCAACGGTCTCTTTGTTTATTTCTACACTGGCCTCGGTTCTTAAAACATCTTTACTTTCGTCATAAGAATATGCTCCCCATTTGTGCAATTCACTATTCACGATGAATGTCCACTTGTCCTTTCCCGGAATCGCATATAATGCATACCGCCCGGCTTTCAAGGACTTACCTCCAAAAGTAACATCCTTATAAAATTCGATCTCAGTGGCCTCATTGGCTCCAACGCGCCATACTTTATCATATTTAATCAATTCCCCAAAAATTGCACGGTCATTTTTAGAAGGCCTGCTGTAAATAACCCGCCCCACCAGGGTGCCCCCATCATGTGGAAAATTATGGGGCATATAGGCAAAGTCCAACGGACTTTTATCCATGCCGGGAAGTTTGGACTGGGCCTTCACGGGCAAAAAAGCGCCGCAGAAAAAAGCCAAAAGAGCAATCATTGTAATTGTTTTCATGTTTTTTATGTTAAAGTAATTATAATTCTTAGTTCAATGTCGTTAAGTAAAAACAAATAAGCCCCAATCCTTCAAGAATTCGAAAACCATGAAGCGTTGTAATTGCTGTTAACATAACGACAATAATTCATAATTGCTAATCAATAAATGACCCGGCAAATGCAATCCCCGGTCAACGAGCTACCCCGAATTCATCATTTTTCATTTCTTAATGCATTATAAATATCGTATTTTTTTTAATAAATGCCCAACGTAAGTTTAATCATCGTTTTGAAGTAAAAGCAATTTACTAAAAAATAATTAGCTGAATATCACGAAACTTTCGCCAGTCTGTTTCCTACAAACGCCCCAGATGATCATTTTGATAGCAGGCTATGGACTTTCAAAAATAATGACCTCCCCAAAAATAACCATCCTTGTTCTGCACGAAAACATTATTCAAAGTAAAAATGTTACATAATGCAAATGCCTGTCAATTTTTACTCCATCAGGGTTTTTGTAGCTTGAAAATTATTTAAAACAACAAACACCATTCGTCATGAATTTAAAACATAGTTACGCTTTACTCATTGTACTGCTTTTCAATCTTTCAGCATACACTCAATCTGTTACACCAGAACATGAAAAAAAAACCCTGGTGAGTGAGGACGGTAAAATTTATTGGAACAAAAACCTGCCGGTATATATTACGCTTTCTACCTCAACAAATGGAGAGGGGGGGCACGTCATCAATACGGATGAGCAAAATAGTCCGGACCCCTATTATTTCGATACGGAGGGGACGAACTGGATCAGGACACGCTGGGCAGTAGATAAAGAAACGGGAAAAACCATTTATCCCCTTGAAGAAGTCTTATGGCCCATCGAAGTAGATGGAAAAGCACCGGTTACAACCCCGGAATTTATCTCTGAAGGTAAAACCATCGTGAAGGGCGTAACTTATTATAGCGGAGACCTTAAACTCAAGTTAACAGCGAGGGATGAGGTAAGCGGTGTTGCAAACATATACTACTCCAAAGATGCCATGTATTTACCCTATACGGAAGAAATACCCCTGGATATTGAAAAAGAATGGTTCATATCTTTTTACGCCGTAGATAAGGTAGGTAATGCCGAATCCATTGACCGCGATAAGGATGGAATAAGCAGTGAAAACCTCTTTTCTTTTAAAGTGGATAAAACAGCGCCAACGACGACACATAAAATCATTGATCCCAATGAAAACAATACCCTTGCACCGAAAAGTAAAATCACACTGAGCAGCGAAGACACCGGGGCCGGGCTGAAACGAATAACGTATTCCATGGATAGTGGTGCTGAAAAAGTTTATGGTGGGAGTATATCGCTATACAGTCTTCCTGAAGGAGCTCATCAAATCACTTACCATGCTGAAGATCTTGTGAAAAATAAAGAAGAAACCAAATCATATGATTTTTACCTGGATCGCACAGCCCCGGATATCAGTGTAAATATTGAGGGCGACCAATTTACCTCATCTACAAATCGGTTATTTATTTCCCCACGATCTAAAATTAAGCTCACCGGATCCGACAATAAGGCCGGTGTAGGCTCCATGTATTACAAATTGGATACCGAAGCTTACAGTGAATACCAACAGCCTATAGAAGCTTCCCAAAATGCCGGCCCACATACCCTTTATTATTATGGCATTGACCTGGTGGAAAATAAAAGTGTAGCTAAATCTACCAAATACTATATTGACGTGAATGCCCCTGCAATAAAATATAACGTAACGGGCCCGAAATATGTAAGAAAAGACACACTGTTTGTCAGAAGCATTACCGCTTTTACCATTACCCCCTACGAGAAGGGCGACTACCAATCCGGCATAAAGGACATTACCTATAACCTGAATGATGGGACACAAACCACCTATGACGGCAAATTTAACATCCAGGGTGACGGATTGAAAAACCTGTCAATTGAAGTCAGTGATCAGGTAGAAAACAGCGCTAACCTGAAGCAGGTTGTTTTTCTGGACAATGAAGCACCTGAAATAAAGGTCAGTTATAGTGTTGAACAGATTGGAAAAAAAACAGTCAGAGAGGAACAATATGACATATACCCGTCTGAAGTACAGGTCTATCTGGCAGCTACTGACAAACATGTAGGCACCAACAGGATTTATTACGCAATAAATGGTGGTGCCGAAAAATTATATACCGGTCCTGTCCGGTATTTCAAAAATGGCACAAATATTGATTTAAAGGTGCGGTCTATT
Source organism: Cyclobacteriaceae bacterium (assembly GCA_029882675.1). Lineage (GTDB taxonomy): Bacteria > Bacteroidota > Bacteroidia > Cytophagales > Cyclobacteriaceae > JAOUKJ01. The sequence continues at coordinate 42 of JAOUKJ010000210.1, read as the reverse complement.
GATCACCTTGAAAACGAGTCTACAAAGACAATCGTCTTCTCG
>JAOUKJ010000209.1 GCA_029882675.1 Cyclobacteriaceae bacterium | reverse complement strand
ATAGATAAACCATCCTTCGGATTGGCCAAGAACATCGCACTGAAGTGTAAGAACAATGGGGATGATGCCGACGCGGAACAATACCTTAATTCCGCCATTGAAATTACCGATGATGTAGCTGAAAAAGCGGAAGCTTATATTGTCCTGGGCCATATGGATCGTGAAAAAGGCAAAAAGTCTGACGCACGATCTGATTATAGAAATGCCGTGAGTGCAGACCCTGATATGAAAGATGCATATACTTTTATTGGCGAGTTGTACATGAGTAGTTTTAACGATTGCAAAGAAGAAGTAAACAGGGTACAAGACCGTGCTGTCTTTCTTGCTGCCTACAAAATGTTCAGGATGGCGGGTAATTCATCGCGCATGTCAGCTGCAAAAGAGCAGTTCCCTTCTGTAGGTGATATCTTTGAGCTCAATATGAAAAAAGGGGAATCAATCCGGGTGGGTTGCTGGATAGGCGAAACTGTTGTGATTGATACCAGAGATTAATAAAAGACATTAAAATAAAAAAGCGCTGTATAAATGCAGCGCTTTTTTTATGCCCTTTTTTCTGCATCAAGGTAGGCGGGAAAATTTTTTCGGTATTGTTCCAGCGCCTCAAAATCGAGTGCAATTTCAAGAGCGCCTTCCGCATGTTCACTATACACCAGTTGATCACCCATGGGGCCGTAAACAGCCGAATGACCATTGTATTTTATGCCCTTCCCGTCTTCGCCTACCCGGTTTACACCTGCCGTATACGATAAATTTTCAACCGCTCTGGCTTGTAACAAGGCATCCCAAGCTATTGACCTGGCTGCCGGCCAATTGGCCACATAAACCAATAAATCATAATCCAATCCCTGCTCAGGCGTATAATGATTACGGGACCATTCGGGAAAACGCAAATCATAGCATATCAGCGGACATACTTTCCAGCCCTTCACTTCCATGACAACACGGTCTTCGCCCGCCGCATAATGGTTGTGCTCCCCGGCCATTCTGAATAAATGCTTTTTATTATAGGTATGGAAGCCACCTTCGGGATCAGCCCAAATAAGGCGATTATAGTACTTTCCGTCTTCTTCAACAATACAACTTCCTGTGATAACCGCGCCGGTTTTTTCCGCCTGGGTATGCATCCAGTCTATGGTTTTATGGCCCATGTGTTCTGCCAGGCCTGGAGCATCCATACTAAAACCCGTGGTAAACATTTCAGGCAGGATGATCAGGTGAGGAGCGCCCCTGATCTTACCAATATGTTGCTCCATCTTCAAGCGGTTGGCCTCCGGACTCTCCCAGTGCAGGGAAGTCTGAATAAGTGCTATTTCAAGTGGGGCGGGCATTATAGGGTCTTTAATATTTCAAGGCCCTTATCCAGGGTAGCGTCGTCTTTTGCAAAACAAAACCGCAAAAGGTGATGGTCGCGTTGATCATCATAAAAAACGGATACAGGAATGGCCGCCACACCATTTTCCTTTGTCATCCTTATCGCGTAGTCATAGTCAGATTCATTACCTTCCGGCACATACGACACCAACTGAAAATATGTACCGCTACAGCTCAATGGTTTAAACTTTGTTTGTTTTATGCCTTCCAGGAATCGCTTTCTTTTTTTATCAAAAAATTCGCCCAGATAAAGGTAATTGGCCGGATCTTTCAGGTGGTCGGCCAATGCATACTGGATGGGCGTATTTACGCTAAAGGTGACAAACTGATGTATTTTTCGCAGTTCATTGGTAATGGCTTTTCCCGCTACAGTATAACCAATCTTCCATCCGGTAGCATGGAAGGTCTTACCAAAAGAAAATACAGCTACCGAACGGTCTTTTAATTCCGGATACCGCAACACAGATTCATGTTGCCGGCCATCAAAGATGATCCGGTGATAAACCTCATCACTGATGACGTAGAGATTGTGCTTATTGGCCAGGGCCGACAACTCCTTCAGGTCATCCGCACTAAGCATAGTACCTGTGGGATTGTGCGGTGTATTTATTATAATTGCCCGCGTTTTTGGAGTGATACGGTCTGCAACTTCCTGCCAGGGTATCATGAAATCAGGCGGATTCAATGCGATATGTACCGGTATGCCTCCTGCCAGTCGCACTACGGGATCATAGCTATCGTACATTGGATCAAAAACAATAACTTCATCACCCGGACTAATGAGCGCTTGTATAGTGACAAATATCCCTTCCGTGGCACCACTATAAACGATCACTTCATCCTGTGGATCAGTTACACGTCCATAGCTACGCTCCATCATTTGGGCTATTTCTGCTTTCAAAACAGGGACTCCCGGCATCGGGGCATATTGGTTATACCCATTTTTCATATAATAATGGATACGATCTATCAGCAGTGGGTCTACCGGGAAATCAGGAAAGCCCTGGGAGAGGTTTATTGCACTGTACTCGGTGGCCAGGGCCGACATGACCGTGAAAATAGATGTGCCTATATTGGGGAGTTTGGAAGAAATCATTTTCTTGGAATGGCTATTCTGTAATCAATTTTAATTTTCCCTTTGCTGATGTTTGTAAGTTTACTTTTTAATAAACGCTTTCGCAGTGGGGTAATGTGATCCGTAAATAAAATACCATCGATATGGTCATACTCATGCTGAATGATTCTGGCCTTCATTCCCTCAAACTCCTCTTCGTGTTCTTCCCAGTTTTCGTCAAAATAGCGAATGCGTAACTTTTCCGGCCTGACGATATCCTCCCTGATTTGCGGAATACTCAGACAACCTTCTTCAAAGGTCCAGTCATTGCCGAATTCTTCAATAATTTCCGGATTGATAAAAACTTTTTTGAAGTCCAGCATCTCTTTTTCTTCCATCGCACTGGCATCCGTCACAAACATACGGATGCTTTTGCCTATCTGAGGAGCGGCCAGCCCTATTCCTGAAGCCGCATGCATAGTCTCAAACATATCTTCACTCAGCGCCTTGACATCTATACTCCCTTTGCTTATCTCGTCTGCCCGTCTTTTAAGAACGGGATCTCCATATACTACTATTGGGTAAATCATGGTATTGGTTTAATGCATTATTGTTTATTAAGTAAAAAAGCCTTCAGCTAAAACGCAGCATGATGCATTTTTAATTTATTTCCCGTTTAGAATTCACAACCTGAATAATTTACAAATGCCCTAACATCTCAAAATTCATTCAAATACGAGCACTGATGCCCTGAATTGTACCCATTTATAGCTTATTCAGGTTAAAGCCTTTCCAGGTAAGTTTGCAAAATTAACGATGCGCTGATTTTATCAATAAGTTTTTTGTCTCTTCTTTGCTTTTTCCTTACACCGGCCTGTAATAAAGTATCAAAAGCTATCTTGCTGGTAAAACGTTCGTCCATAGTACTAACCTTCATATCCGGCATTGCTTTTTCCAGCTGCCCTATAAATTTTATGACAGGTGCAGTGGCATCGGTGGCCTCGTTTTGCAGGTTTACCGGCAAACCCACTACGATTTCTTCCACTGCTTCCTTTTGGCAATACTGCCTGATAAAATCCAATATCTCAGTGGCACTAACCGTGGTAAGTGGGCTGGAGATTATTTTTAATGGATCAGATACCGCTACACCTACCCTTTTCAGCCCGTAATCTATGGCCATAACCCGACCTGACTTTTTTTCTTTCATTAAAAATTGGCTCATTAAATTTCCACCAAATATCGACATTTGCCGGCCGGATACAAAATGCAGTAAAGACACCCCTGCCGATATTTCTGTTTTTATAGAAGGTTTCGTGAAAAGATGTAACCAGAAAGGTACTCTAATTTCATAATATACTTTTGCTGCACCCTTCTGCATGGTCTCGGGCCTTTCTTCCTGACTCCTCGCGCTGAGTTCTTTACTCTTGATGCTTCTTCACATACCTCATCACATTCATAAACGTGTCCGTCCATATTTTGTCCCGGTTTATATTGAGGTACTCCAGAAGTTCCTGGTGTGCCTCTGCTGACACATTGAGATAACCTCCACCCACATTATGAAACATGAAAATGGCTATAGTTCCTCTCTTTCGGGCTTCTTCCACGTAGGCAATCATTTCGGCTCCGGTGGGCTCGTTTACGCCCCAACTGGGCATAAAATGAACATCAACATCATTCATGGAATCGGGAATATCCCCATCTGATCGTGCAGCAAAAAAGAGCGGCCTTATCCCATCCACAAAACTCTCTCCTCCGGCGGTGTAATCCGAGCAGTTATAGGCAAAGGTTCTTTCTGTTTTACCATCCACTGCTTTAAGCAATGAGTTGGCCGTAAATAGCTCTGCCTTGATTTGATCAATGGTGTACGTGTTTAAATCATATTCAGATCGTACCCAATCAAACCGCTCCCCATCACACGGATGAAACAGCGAGTGATTGCCTAACTCATGGCCGTTTTTCACGATAGATCTCCAATCTTCCATCCGGTTGTAGAGGGAACGGGAGTTGCCGGTACAATAAAAAGACCCTTTCAGGTTGTGCTTGTCCAACGCAGGAACGGCAAAATCCAGGTGACTGTCCAGGCCGTCATCGTAGGTGAGGCATACGGCCACCTGGTATTTTTCGGGCCATTGGAAGGTGTTATCCTTTTTCATTTGGGCCATCAGTGACGTTATTGTCAATGCAAAAAAGAAGGTTGTAGAATACTTGATGGTTTTCATTGTATTGAAGTGTTCGCCATAACTCTTTGTTTAGTTCTTAAAGTTAGAAAATAATTGAGAATTATAAAGTTGTTTGAAAGATCCTGAATGTATTCCTGTTTAAAACAGGCCAATCCGGATAGTACGATTGGAGAAGGCTGGTAAGCTCTTAAAGTTACCGGATTAATAGTGAAGGTATTGCCTCCTTATAATTAACCACTTCCGAAGCCTCAGAAGTACACGGAGAAGGCACAAAGTTCACAGAGATTATACGACTGACTTGTACAGGTTAAATACCCTGTCGCAGGAAGAATTATAGCTTACTTCCTCTTTTGAGATTAATGCGATAAAAGAATATTTTGCCATGTACTTCTTTAGTCTCTTTGCGCTCATCGTGAAATACAACTAATTGTTATCTCCCCCCCCATTTAGTGGGTGTTCTTCATCTCCCGGAATACGGAAAAAAGCTAAAAAATACCTACACAGCCACTGGTTTATTCCGATATTTGCGACTGTAATCGCAAATAACAACCTAAATTTGCGATTATAATCGCAATAATATACCTAATTTTGCGATTATAAATATTTCCATATATCTTTAATAGCTTAAAGGGCCAAAAGAAATGATAACAAGAACCTTGCATGAAAGAATTGTTTTGCGAATGCATAAGCACAAAAAGGCAATGATAATACTTGGTGCAAGACAAACAGGAAAAACTACATTGATCAGGATGATCACGGAAAAGATGGCCGATGTACTTTGGCTCAATGCCGATGAGGCTGACGTGCGTACATTGTTAGAGAACACCTCCTCAACAAGACTAAAAGGTGTTTTTGGAAACCATAAGGTCGTTGTTATTGATGAAGCACAGCGTATTGAACAAGCAGGCCTGACACTCAAACTCATTACCGACCAGATACCAGAAATTCAACTGATTGTAACGGGGTCATCAGCTTTCGATCTTTCCAATCAGGTAAACGAGCCTTTGACTGGTCGTAAAGTAGAGTACCAATTGTTTCCATTTTCGCTGGAAGAACTTGTAAAACATCACGGGTTACTGGAGGAAAAAAGGATGCTGAAGCACAGGATGGTATTTGGATCCTACCCTGAAATTGTAACCCACCCCGGAGATGAGCAGGAACTTCTAACGGAACTAACTGAAAGTTTTCTTTATAAAGACCTGTTGATGCTTGAAGGCCTGAAAAAACCAAATAAGCTGGTAAAGTTATTGCAGGCCCTTGCTCTACAGGTTGGTAGCGAAGTCAGTTATCATGAATTAGGTCAGACGGTTGGTTTGGACAATCAAACTGTAGAAAAATATATTGACTTGCTGGAGAAAGCCTTCGTAGTGTTCAGGTTATCCGCATTAAGCAGGAACTTAAGAAATGAGATAAAGAAAGGAAAGAAGGTGTATTTTTATGACAATGGAATTCTAAATGCACTGATCGCGCAATACCAAACGGTGGAATTACGAAAAGACATCGGGGCTTTATGGGAAAATTACCTGATTAGTGAACGCTTCAAATACCTGAGTAATTACAAGGTTCATTGCCACCGGTATTTTTGGCGCACCCATGAGCAACAGGAAATTGATTATGTCGAAGAGCGCGATGGTAAGTTTTTCGCCTTTGAGTTTAAATGGAGCCCTAAGAAAAAGGGTAAATTTGCAAAATCATTTACCAATGCTTACCCTGATCATGAGCTTATGGTGGTCACTCCTGAAAATTATGAATCCTTTCTTTTAGGGCCAATCAAATAATTTCATTCACCTTCGGGGTGGGGAAGGGATGGATAAATATGCCAAAATTCCATAGTTTCCAGTTTACTCCATTCTTCCCGCCCCCCTGTTGCTTCAATATATTTTTCAATCACCTCAAGGGCCTTTTCTCTTGTGGTTATTGATCCTTCAGTTTGTTGAGAAGCGCCTGATAGGAGCATTATGCTCATCAGGCCAACCGCAACCCGTTTAACGGTGTATTGCAATTTCTTTAATAAATTCATAACCATTCTAACTTTAGGATTTTATCCGGGTAGAAACATTTAATAGTAATTCAAAACTAATTAATTAGTTAATTGGTTGCAAGTAGTACGGATTATTTCTATATTACTGAACCGGCAACGATGAGTATATGGTTAACAATCAAACATGCGTCAGGCAATCATCAATTCACTAAAGCCGTTTTACCGCAACTGAAAAAAGCATTGGAAGAGTCTATTATAACAGAAAAACATTATGCTACTCTACAGGAAAATTTTTCTGATAAAGCGGAGCAGGATACACTTTAATCAAAAGTCCGGATGCCATAACCCTGATTGCTTATAACCCTTCCGGAAGCAGAATTTTTATACCAGTAAAATTTGTTTTATCTTAATTAATTGTTATTTTTAACAATCTTTTA
>JAOUKJ010000208.1 GCA_029882675.1 Cyclobacteriaceae bacterium | reverse complement strand
GATTTGGGAAAAGGTAGATGACATTGAAGCCTATACTTATAACATGGAAAACGGAGAGGTGAAGAAAACGGCCCTTGACCTCAGTACAGTCTATACAAAAAAAGTGACCGATGCCTGGAATGAAAAGGTATTTGCCTTGCCAAATGTAAAAGACGGATCCATCATTGAATACCGATATACCCTCACTACACCCCATCTGTACAACTTGCCCGACTGGGAATTTCAGTGGCGTATACCGGTGATCAATAGTGAATATTCCGTAGAGATGAATCCATTTTACGAATACACTTATTTATTACAAGGGGTGTCTAAGCTCGACATATATGAGACCTACAAAGGAAAAGTGTATAACCTGCCCGGTATGTCTTATAATTCTAATACCGTTGATCAAACGGTTTTTGTTTTTGGTTTGAAAGAAGTGCCGGCTTTCCGGGATGAAGCTTTTATTACCTCAGCCAGTGATCATATAATAAAACTGGATTTCCAACTTTCTAAAATCCGTCGACTGGATGGTACCGAGTTTGAAATCATCACTACCTGGGAAAAGCTGATCAATAACCTGGACACACACAATTCCTTTGGAGACTATGCGGATACCGCCGAGAAACTGGCAAAAAAGGAAATATTGCCTCAGTTGGATCTCAATGATTTAAATGATATGCAAAAGGCTGAGGTACTCGTCAATTATGTGAAGCAAAATTTTAAATGGAACCGGTACAACGCAAAATATTCTTCCCAGACCGCCCGTCAGTTTTTAAAAGAAAAGACCGGCAATAGCGCTGACATCAACCTTTTTCTCACCGGTTTACTTCGAGCTGCAGATGTAAAGGCCTATCCCATTATCCTCAGTACGCGAAAGCATGGTAAAATTTTCTTCGACTATCCCTTTAGTCATTATTTTAACTATACAGCTGTATTGTTAATAGCCAACGGAAAATACATTACCACCGATGGCACGAATCCCCTTTATCCCTTTACGATGATGCCCGCACGTTGTATTAATGATCGGGCACTGATCGTGAATAAAGGCTCACAAGAGTGGATCGGGCTGACGCCAAAGGCCTCTATGGTTCAGACACAGATGAATTTAGCGATTAAACCTGCCACAGACTCAGTATCAGCCAGCATAACCAAGCAATACCGGGGCTACGATGCCGTAAATATGCGTCAAAACTATGGAGATGATCACGACAAATTGGTCAGTGCCCTGGAGGAAAAAGGTTACCCGGCGGTGGAGCTCCTTGAAACGAATAATTTCTCTGAAATAAAAAAGGCTTATTCCATTGATTATTCCATTGAAACGACGGTAGAACGAATAGGGAGCAGTATTTTTCTCTCCCCTTTTCTCAATGAGATAACGATGGAAAATCCCCTGAAGTATGAGTCGCGGAAATACCCCATAGATATGGTTTACCCCCAGGGCAATTTCTTTCAGGCCTCCTTTGTCCTTCCGGAAAATTACGTGTTAAAAGAAAAACCTGATCGCGTAGTGCTGAATAACGAGGACATAAGCATCTTCTTTGAAATAACGACAACAGATAATGAAGTAACAGCCAATGCCTCCTATACTTTTAAGCACGCTGTTTATCCTCCTGAAAAATATGAACAACTAAAATCGTATTTCAATACGCTGGTTTATGTTTTTAACACCCGGTTGGAAATAGTACCTGTTGCGCAAATGGGGGGTTAGTCTTTGCTACTTTAGTTTTTCCCATACTTCATCCACTTTCTTCTCCATCAGGTTGAATACCTGATTTCTGGTTTTTTCAGAGGCCGAGCTGATCAGGCTCGATTTCTTCATCACGGTATCCAGATGGTGCTCTACATTTTGGCTGAAGACCTCATCGGTGGTATGTAGTGTATTGAGCATATTATAAGTGATAAATGTGGCTTTTACGCCTTCCATATCGTAAAAAATAGTATTGTCGCTGATTGATAACTCGTTGTAGTACAACTTATAACTCCCCGCAGCGCCCGATTCAGGCCGACCGAAGTAATACTTCTTGCCATGTTCGGCCTGGCCTTTGATGTGCCTGATCAACTCCCGGTATTCCTCAACCAGGGTACGGGCCTGATCGCGACTTACCTTGCCTGACTCGTAGTAATACATGATGTGCCTGAGCAACACATTAACCGACTCATCACTCCATATTTCTGTAACCGGGATATTTACATATTTTTCCCAGATGCTCCGGGTAATACCAAGTATTTCTTCAGATATGATCTCCCGGCTATAATTAGCATCTTTCAGTTCCTCTGAACGCACCAGGTTTTGTAACCAAAAGTACAGTTTAAAATGTGTCAACTCTTCAAACTGAAAAAAATGAAAGGGGGGGATATCTTTGGCGGCAAATATTAGCCGGTTGATTTTTTGATGTAATGCAATGTCCAGGTCTTCATGAACAGATATGAGATACTCTTTCAGGGTATAATCATTGTAATTAATGGTTCGGTTCACAAATGAAATGACCGAATTATCAACATGTAAAAGGTGGTCTATGGAAATATCGTAGTGTAGACTGAGTTTTTGAATTTCATCAAATTGAAGAGGTGTTTCTCCCCTGATTCGGCGGTATGCACTGTCTTTGCTAATGCACAATAATTCGGCAAGATCATCGGCAAAGCCTCCGGAATATTCATGTTTTTGCTTTACCAATTCCAGAAAGGTCTGTTGCAAGCTTTTGTTTTCAGGCATCGTTTTAGTGGTTTAAGCGTGTTGCATATTTTGCAATTTATAAAATAAATATATTGAATTATTCAAATAAGGTCCCCTGTTACAATTTTTAAGGGCATAAAATCATTTTATTAACTGCTGACTGCTAGGGGTGAAGGTAGTATTTGCCAGCGTGCTGCCGGTGTATTATAATTCCGTTCTGCCAGCCGCTCTTTACATCTGACCTTTACCTCCACAAACAAAAAACCTACAATTATGAAAAAGCTAAATGTTCTTTTAATCTTTATTTTCTATACCGTTTGTGCGCAGGCACAAATGGATAAAATGACTCAGGTGGTTCGTGGCACGGTGGTAGATGCCGGGAGTAAATACCCGCTTATTGGGGTGAACGTACACCTGACATCCGACACTTCGCGTACCGTTGGCACTACCACCGATCTGGATGGTAACTTCAGAATTGAAAATGTACCGGTGGGCAGGCAGGCTCTGCGATTCAGTTATGTGGGCTATCAGGATGCGCCATATAACAACATTATTGTAACGTCATCCCGCGAAGTAATCATGGAGGTGGGAATGGAAGAGGCTCCTTTTGCCTTGCAGGAGGTGGTAGTCACGGCCAGTTCATCCGGCCGGTTTGAAGTAGGCAATGAAATGGCGCTTACCAGTGTCAGGGGGTTTTCAGTAGAAGAGACCGACCGCTATGCCGGCAGTCGGGGGGATCCAGCCCGAATGGCTTCTAACTTTGCAGGTGTGCAGGGCGCTGACGACAGCCGCAACGACATTGTAGTTCGGGGAAACTCCCCCAATGGCGTGCTGTGGCAGCTGGAAGGTGCGTCCATCCCCAATCCCAACCACTTTTCTATGCCGGGTACAGCAGGCGGACCGGTAAGTATTATCAATAATAAAATTCTCGCCAACAGCGACTTTTATACCGGGGCCTTCCCCGCTGAATTCGGTAACAGTACGGCCGGAGTCTTTGATCTGAAATTGCGAAATGGCAATAACCAGAGCCATGAATACAGCGCCCAGGTTGGCTTCCTGGGGATGGAACTGGCTGGTGAAGGCCCCCTGGCTTCCACAAGCAGGGCATCGTACCTGTTTACGTACCGGTATTCTACAGTGTCCTTATTTAGCCTTATGGGTATTAACATTGGGACACGCGCAGTGCCTAAATATCAGGATGCCTCTTTCAAAGTGAACTTTCCTTTGAAAAACTCAAGTGTGTTATCGGTCTTTGGTTTGGGAGGTAACTCGGATATCGACATCCTGGTGAGTGATCAGGAAGAGCCTGCTGATGTTTCTGATCTATATGCCCAAAATGACCGTGACCAGTTTTTTGGCAGTAAGATGGCCGTAGCCGGCGCCAAATATGCCAGGTCATTCAATAGCAAGACCTTTTTCTATGCTACCGTGCTGAAGACATACAACCAGACCCAGTCAAGGCACGATCTTATTTTCCGTCATACCGATGCCAACAACAAATATGTCTATGACTCACTTTGGGATGTACTGGGCTACCGGTTTAGTGAAGGGAAATGGGTGGCCTCTGCTTCCTTTTTCAAAAAGCTAAACAACCGCACTTCCCTCAAAGCAGGGATCCAGGCCGATCAGACCCATTACTATTTTGCCGATAGTGCCAAAAACGAGGTGCCCGGACAGCCCGATTTTGGCCTTTTTAAAACACGCTGGAACACTGATGAAAATGCTTTTTTGATTCAACCGTACATCCAGGCCAAATTTCAGTGGAAAGAAAACCTCACCTTCAATGCCGGTTTGCACAGTCAGTATTTTACATTGAACAATACGGCCTCCTGGTTGGAGCCGCGCCTGGGTCTGAAGTGGAACCTTCCTAAAAACCAGTCGCTCAATCTGGCCTTTGGCATGCACAGTCAGACCCAGTCCGGCTACATGTATTTCTATGCACCGGAAGGCACCCCCTATAACCTCAGCATGGATTTTTCCAAAAGCATCCACTATGTGCTGGCTTATGACCGGTTTATTGGAGACAATATGCGTTTGAAAACAGAAGTCTATTATCAGGATCTGTTCAATGTACCCGTGGGCTCCCAGGCCTCTTCCTTCTCGTTGGTCAATTCGGGCGCAGGCTTCGAACGCTTTTACCCCCAACACTTGCAGAACACTGGTACTGGTGACAATTACGGCATAGAAATGACACTGGAGCGCTCGTTTGTAAAAGGGTATTACTTCCTGTTTACAGGCTCCCTGTTTGAGTCTTTTTATGAAGGATCTGACGGTGTGAAGCGCGATACTGACTTTAACGGCAACTATGCTTTCAACGGTTTGTTTTCAAAAGAGTATAAGGTGGGGGAGAGCAATACCTTTTCAATAGGCGCTAAGACCACCTTTGTAGGGGGCCGACGGTTCGGACCCATTGATACCCTGGCTTCTGTGACCAACAAGCAGGTCGTTTACAAAGATGAAACGCGCAATTCACAACAGTTTAAAGACTACTTCCGCGCTGACCTGAAAGTCAATTATATTGTAAACAGGCCGAAGGTAACCCATGAATTCGCCGTAGACCTGGTGAACCTTCCCGGCACAAAAAACATCCTGAAGCTCTCGTATGTGCCCGGTGAGGATACCACCAAAGAAGGAAGGGTAATCGAGGAATACCAACTGGGATTTCTCCCAATATTCTATTATCGCGTGGGGTTTTAATGGGGCAGATAATGAAAAAAAAATATTTCAGGGACTCATGATTGTAGGTATTCAGAAGAATATGAGCTAAAAACCCGGGAGGCCTGCCGTAGCGGCAGGCCTTTTTAAATCAAATTATTGGTTCGTGCAAACTGAATAAGCTGGGACGTGTTATCCGACCCGGTCTTCCGCATGATGTTTTTGCGGTGGGTATGTACAGTATGTTTGGAAATAAATAATTTATCTGCGATATCGGCGCTCTTAAGCCCCTCAGCGATCAATTTGATAATTTCTATTTCCCTGGGGCTCAGTTTATATTGTGCAATCTCCTCTGTATCGGTGCGGAAGGTCTTGATCAGGTCATAGTAATTTTTTCCACCCATAACCCGGTCTATGGCCTCTTTGAGCTCTTTTCCCGTATTGCTTTTTAACAGGCAGCCGTCAATACCGATTTTTACGATTTCTTCGATAAAAGATTTCTGGGCATACATGGTCAGGATGATGATCTTGATCTGCGGGAAGTCTTTTTTCAATATTCTGGCGCAGGTAATACCGTCCATGACTGGCATATTGATATCTAAAATTACAATATCAACAGCCTGGTTTTCTATAAATTGTAGTACCTCCTCACCATTCTGGGCTTCGCCCACAACCTCTAGTGATTCATGTAACGAGAGCACCTGCCTGAGGCCTTCCAGTACAATCGTATGATCATCCGCAAGTAAAACTTTTATTCTGCTCATTTCAATGGAATATCTATAATGACCGTAGTGCCCTTATCTTTGACGGAATCAACCGTAAGCTGACCGTTTATTTGTTCGACCCGGGTCTCAATACTCTTCAACCCGATGCCTTTTCCTTTTATTTCTTCCATATCAAAACCTACCCCATTGTCTTCAAAAATCAGGTTTATATACTCTCCTGCTATTTGGGTGATTTCGATATTTATTGCTGTCGCCCGGGCATGTTTCAGGGTATTGTTGATGAGTTCCTGGATACAGCGGTAGAGGTTGTGGCCCACTTCATTTTCCAGTTCACCGCGGAGTTCTATGTTTGATATGATGTTTACAGATTTGGTTTCATCAACCATCCGGATCAGGTCTGCAAGGGCCGATTTAAACCCAAAATGTTTCAGGCTGGCCGAGTCCAGCTGGTGCGACAGGTTACGGGCCTCTTCACTGGCCTTGTGGGATACCTCCCTTATCCTTTCTGCTACCTTTTTTTGATCCTCCGTGAGCGATTTGTCCAGCAAGGTATCTACAAACATATTGAGTGTAACGAGTATCCCCCCCAGGTTGTCGTGGAGCTCACTGGCTATGCGCTTGCGCTCGCTGTCCTGGCCTTTCAGCAGGGCATAGGCCGATTTCAGTTCCTGTTTTTTGAGCAGGTCTTCTATCTTTTGGTAGGCCAGCTTGCGTTTGATGAGTTTGCGCTGGAAAATGAAGATGAAGATTGAAATAGCTGTACCCAACAGCAACATACCAGCTGTTCCGAGAATAAGAATTATATTGTAGCTGATATCAGATACTATTTCTTCAGAACCTTCCATAAACCTATTGCGAATATCATATTTTTTAAAATATTGGAAAATCTATGCAAAGTCCATGACATCTCACCGGATAAAATTTCTTCACTCAAAACAAATGAGAAAAAAGCGCCTGAAAAGTACGTTAATATGGCAATATTAAACCAAAGAAGAGGA
>JAOUKJ010000816.1 GCA_029882675.1 Cyclobacteriaceae bacterium | reverse complement strand
TACAGTGTCGCACTGCGTGTGGGTAGTCAGGTCAAAAATGTCTTGTGTAAAGTCGCCACTTCCGGAATGGTTCAAGCCTGAGAGTTCCAGGTAAAAGGGGATCGTCGCATCATCATATACGACTTGCGCGTCAACAAGCTCCCAGTGGTCAATTCCAAAGGAAAAATCTCCTGAAGCTTCCTCTTCAACAGGGGCTTCTTCCTCCTCTTCTGTGGGAACGGCAATGTCGTAGTTGGCGCTCCCGTCTTCCATGACTTTTACATTGATGATGGGCCTGACAAGCGATATGCCTTGTAGTCTTAACTGGTCATCGAAAAGCACACTTTTTAAGTTTATTTCAATTTTAAGTTCTTCTGTTACGAAAAGGATCTCCCCCTCAAAAGGGGCACGGTTGATTACCCCAAATTCACGCATCGTAGCTGTGACGTTTGGGAAATTGGAAAACAGGGAAAGACTAAAATTATCTACATCAAAGAGTACATCAGCATTGACTGATGCCTCTATTTGTTCATCAATGGCCTTTTTTATGTCTTCCTTAAAGATGACAGGTAAGGCCAACGCTGCTGCAATGAGTATCACGAAAAGGCCAGCCAATATGATCAGAAATTTTTTCATAGTATTACAGTTTTAAAACGTGTCAATTTTATGGGTTTTTATACAAAGCTAAAAAAACAATTGTATCAAGGAGTGTGCCGGAATGATAATATTTTCAGTAAGGGGCTTCGTGTAAGGTTTACTAATATTTAGATAAATTTCGCAAAGTGTGTTTTTCGATCCTTTAGCCGATTTCCAGTTCTTCTTTATGGGTAGCAAGCGCATCGATGATAAATTGGATATGTTCCCTGAGTTCTACACCCAGCATTTCCACACCGGCATATACTTCATTGCGATCTACTTTTGCAGCAAAACTCTTTTGTTTGAGCTTTTTCACGACTGATTTGGGTGTGAGGCTGTTGATGCCTTCGGGCCGGACATGACAACATGCAATCACAAAGCCGGTCAGTTCATCAAAAGCCAGCAGGGCCTTATCCAGCAGGCTGAGCTGGGGATTGCCCCAATGGGTATAATGCGAAGAAATGGCATAGGCAATTTCTTCTTCACCTTTTTCACGCAGGAGGTTTACAATTCTGTTGGGATGGTCTTCGGGCCAGGCCTCGTAGTCGGCATCGTGGAGCAGACCGGTCACAGCCCACTGCACCGTATCTTGCCCCATTTTTTCGGCATAGGCCTCCATTACAATTTCTACAGAACGCGCATGACGTAGGAGACTGTCTGTTTTTGTCATGTCCTGAAGTATTTCCTGAGCTTCTGCAATAGTCATCTGAAAATGTTTTTGTACATAAATAGCAGGCTTTCTTTATTTCGCGGTGAGGTCTTTAAAACGAAAGCAGTCGATCGTGTGGTCATTCACCAGTCCGCAAGCCTGCATATGTGCATACATGATGGTGCTGCCGCAAAACTTAAAACCCCGCTTTTTCAAGTCTTTGCTCAGGGCATCTGATTCAGGGCTGGTGGCTGGGATTTCTGCCATATTTTTAGGTTGATTAATGATTGGCCGTTGATTAACAAAGCCCCATATATACTGATCAAAAGAACCAAATTCCTTTTGAATGTCCATGAACAGGGCGGCGTTAGTCACCGCCCCCTGCACTTTGAGGCGGTTACGAATGATGCCCGGATCCTGTAATAACTCCTCCACTTTTTCAGGAGTGTATTTGGAGACTGCCACGGGATCAAAACCGGCAAAGGCCTTTTGGTAT
>JAOUKJ010000815.1 GCA_029882675.1 Cyclobacteriaceae bacterium | reverse complement strand
CACCGTCAATGACCTGTTTGATAAGTATTATTTCAATGATGAAGACATTTCACTCAGGGAACTAGTTGGTGTGCAGTACAGCAATGATGCCATTTATCGCATTGATGATGAAGACTACAAAGGGGCGTTTGCCCAGTTGGAAAAGGCCTGGCTTTTTTATCCGGGAGAAAAAATAAAATATATGCTGCTCTCTACGGGCACCCAGATACTCACGCTAAACTCCTACGATAAAGATCCGGACTTATTGGGCTACCTCATCAAGCTCTCCAGGTATAAGGAATTGGGAATCACCACGGAAATGGTTGTAGGTGAATTTGGCAAGATTACTGAACAACTACTTTTAAACAATGGTCAGTCGGAAAAATATAAAAGGTATTACGAGGAACTCATCGCTGAGCTGGATGATCAGGAAACCATTGATGAGATAAGCTTTGGGTATTATTACGAGTCAGGCAGGGTATTGTATAATGACGGTCATTTTTCAGCTTCCCTACCCTATTTTGAAGAGGCCTTCACCCTCAAGCCCGGCAACCTTAACGTAAAATCAGCTTTTACCAACACGCTTCTCCAGTTGGGAAATGCCAAACGAAATAACAACGAATTGCTTGAGTTTGTAGAAAAATATAGTAATAAATATACTCAGCTGGAAAAAAACGGCAAATTTATTCATTTAATGGCTACAGCCTACCTCACAGCTTTTATGCAAAGTTATCAACTTAACAACACGGTTGAAGGAGACCATTATAAAAAGCTTTTTGAAGAACTTTTTCAGGCCAATCCAGACATGCATCTTCCCGTTGATAAGGTTGCGGAGGCCTATTCGGCAGCGGCCGTATATTATTTCCGTAAAGGGCAAAAAGTTCGCGCCCGTCAGTATATCGATGACGGGTTGAAAGTCATTCCGGGCAATTTTGAGTTACAACAACGACAGCGCATGCTGAGATAAATAGTTATTTGCACCCCACCAAAGACGGTTAATGATCCAACCGGAACATATCCGCGCTGTACTTTACCGGTTTTCCACGGCCAGATGATAACTTTTACTCAATAGCAGGGGGCTGCCTTTTGAAGTGGTAACTTTGGCTATAATGTTGACCTCCTCCATCCTGAAAGTTCCAGGCGGTAAGGGAAAATCAATGTGTAATTCTCCTTTTTTCTGAGGCTTTATTTTTATGGCTTTTGTCAGGTCCAGACACTTTTCCACATTGAGTACCCCCCTGTAAAATTCTACTGACCTATATTCGCCTTCAATACTCACGATCAGGGTAACTTTGTTTTCTGTCAACATCCTGTTGACTTCCCGGATTTGAAGTGTCGGATATTTTTCCTTGGGTTGGCCATCAAGCAGGTACTCTTTCAAACCAACGCACACCATTCCCCTTTTATAGGGTATTTGAGCAGAGAGAATTCCATTGCTGTAATAAATTTTTCTAATGCCATGTATTGTATCATTTACAAAAGTTGTTTCCCGGTATAATTTGCCATTTTCATGGTACGACAGGGCATGTGTCCTGAGTCCGTTTTGAAAAGTAATCTCCATCTTCAGGCCACCGCTCTTCCAGTAGGAACGAGACAAAACAGGCAAAGTATCGTTTTCATAGAAGACCTCTGCCTGTATGTTGCCGTTGGGGAAGTGTTTTCGTTTCACAATGCCCTCTTCAGCGGTGGCCTTGTTGGTCTTGATGTTTTCGCAGGAAATGAATAGCCCGAGCAAAACGGCGACCAGAATTGAGCTGAAAAAAACATGAAACCTACCCTTCA
>JAOUKJ010000207.1 GCA_029882675.1 Cyclobacteriaceae bacterium | reverse complement strand
GGGTGTTAAAGTAACGGTTTGGATTTTTCCACTGCCTCTGGCGGCGGAAAACCCTTAAAACGATCAATTTTCTGAGAGTGTCCATACTTTATAGACACTAATTACTAACTACTCCCGTAACTACGGGGCTACTAATCTCAAGGCATCAACAGCAAACTCAACAACATAATGAGCGTAATAGATACCAATGAAATAATGGTCTCAGCTACTGTCCAGGACTGCAGGGTTTGTTTTTCACTCAGGTTCAGGTATTTGCCGACCAGCCAGAAGCCACTATCGTTCATATGTGACAGAATAGTTGCCCCACTGGCAATGGCCAACACAGTCAACGTCCTGCCAATATCACTAAAATCAGTCATATCGAGTAAGGGCGCCATAAAACCCGCTGCAGTAATCATCGCCACCGTGGCCGAACCCTGCGTCACCCGCACGACCGTAGCAATGAGAAATCCCAAAAATATAGGCGAAAAACTCGCATCCTTCATCAGCTCCGCCAACATGGTACCCACTTCCGAATCAACCAGAATTTGCTTAAAGACACCACCGGCTCCGGTAATTAATATAATGATGCCGGCAGGCCCAAGGGCATCAGACGAAAGTTTGAGCAATTCGCTATTTGACAAGCCCCTGCGTGTACCTAAAAAGTACGAGGCTACAAGCACACATAAGATTAAGGCCGAGAAGGGGTGCCCCATAAAGGCCAGTATTTCGAAAACCATTTCCTGCCGATGCCCAAACCAGGTTTGTACTACAGTACGCATCAATATAAGGGTAAGGGGTAATAAGATCAATATTACGATCAGGCCAAAAGCGGGCTGCCCTTTCTTTTTCATGATGTCTGTACCCGCATCTTTTCCATCGGGAAATATTTGTATCTTCTCACCGATGTATTTTCCAAATACCGGGCCAGCCAAAATAGCAGAAGGAATACCCACAATAACACCATAAAGGATCACCATACCAATATCGGCATTTAAGATCTCGGCCACAGCTACCGGGCCGGGAGTTGGTGGGATAAAAGAATGGGCCACTGCGAGCCCTGCCAGCAAGGGAATGGCATAGGTAAGTACCGACTTTCCGGTGTTTCTGGATAAGGCATTAACAACCGGGACAAGAATAATAAAACCCACATCCAGGAAAACAGGTATGGCAATAATAAAGCCGGTCATCATCATAGCCCAGGAGGCTTTGCCTTTCCCGAAACGGGATACCAGCGTAACCGCCAACACATCGGCACCTCCGGAGTGTTCGAGAATCTTTCCAAATATGGATCCCAGTCCAACGACAATAGCCACAAAGCCAAGAATACTGCCCATGCCAGACTGTACGCTTTTCAGGATCTCCTCCAATGGCATACCCGTAGTTATCCCAACAAAAATACTGGCGATCAGAAGAGAAACAAAAGCATTGATTCGGAAATACAAAATCAGCGCCAATAGCAGGACAATACTTGCAACGACAATAAAAACTAGCATGGGCCAAAAGTAGAAAAATAAACAGGAATTGACCATATTATTTCCAGCTATTCACAACCTTCAGCTATTTTTTTTCAGCTATTTACTGATTTATTAAAAATCGGTGGTCAGCCTGAATTCGGGTTAATTCCGGGAAAGTAGAATCTTGATAACAATAATGCGAATACTTCGAAAGCCCGCCCCCATTGCTGAGGGTATAAACACGATCTAAAAGTAGACCTAAAGAAAAAAATTCATCCTGCGCGTTACCTGCCCAATCTACTTTCTGATCACATCAATGACATGTGAGTATTTTATAATCAGGCTCCTGTTATCAACGTCCTCTCCGGCAAAAAGGGTGCGATAGGGTTCAAAATTACCGGTTCGGTTACTGTTAAACACCACGAACAAGCCACTATTGGCCTGTTGTAGCCAGCCCAGACGTATATTGGCTGAAAATTTATCATATACGTTGTTGTACTGCACCAGACTTTGGAGGTATATCCGCGGCGTGAAGGAATAGGACACCTTGGTGCCAAAAATATCTGCTTTAAAATGCCCGCCTGGCAGCTTGATGTCGTTGTGATTGATACTAAAAATAGCGTTGAATTTATCCCCTGCCAAAAGGGTAAGGGAGGTCAGAGAGGCCCAACGCTTACCTCCAAAGAAGCCGCCTATATTATTTCTTGTGCTGAACGAGACCACTTTGCTTTTGTTGGTCCAGAAAACGAGCTGGGCTTCCTGATGATTATATGTGGCATCGGGAACGAAAATATTTTCATAAATCTCAAAAGGTTCCACAACGCCTTCGGTGGTGAAGTTTATGCCGGTGTGTATTTCCATGCCGTTTTTCCATTCCCAATGGTTATCGACATGTAAAAAGCTGGTTTCCTGAAAACCCTGAAAATTCCAATAGCTACGGTACGAAACATGGGGACGCAACTCCAGCAGCCCAATAAAATCATCAGGCCGGAGATGGTATAACACCCTAAACTCCGGCTTCCTAAAGGCTGAACGCAGTAAAAAACCCACTTCGGGATTGAAGCCCTCTCCGACTTCGGTATAAGCGCCACCCAATGCCCATTTGTTCCATTCATACTGAGCATTCAGTTTGTATGCATGTTGACCTTCCGTGATACCTGGTGTAATGGTTCGGGCATAAAATCCTGATAGCTGGGCCTTATTGCCCAGTCCCCATTTCCCATCCACTGCGAGTGTGCGATTATAATTATTGTTTTCACCTAACGCCGTCCGGTTTATAAAAGCAGCACCAACCGAGGATCGGGGAGCAAATTCATGACGTACGCGTGTTACTGTAAAGTTATTTTCCGCCAGTGAGTCTGACACAACTTCATCAGTAAACATATTCAGGGCGCCTATGTTGGTTTTATTTATTTTGCCTGAAAGCCTGGCCCCGCCAATGATCGGCACTATACTTCCTCCCGCTCCTATTCCTATCCTGCGGCTGAAAAACATATCCACTTCACCGGGGCTTCCCAGACTAAATATTCCGGCGTTTTCAAGAAAAAACGGCCGTTTCTCTGGAAAAAATAAATTGAAACGGTCAAGGTTTACCTGCTGTTGATCCACCTCCACCTGGGCAAAATCAGTATTATAAGTGAGATCGAGCGTCATGGCGGGTGTAATACTATATTTTATATCTGCTCCAAATTCAGGGTTATAATCTGTTCTTACCGGATCTGCACGATAATCTTTTACTGTTTGGATCAGGCCATAGGGTATGACCTTGAGGTTACCCGGATTTTGCAAAGTAAGTCCGGTCAAAGACCCGGCAAGGGAAAGGCGCTTAAGGTCAAAACCCACCGGTATAGAGGCCCAGTAGGCTACTTCATTGGTTTTACGAATGTTGCGTCTAAAGTTAATTCCCCAGGATTGATCCTCCCCTGCGCCATATCTCAGGCTTCGCAATGGAATGGCAAATTCGGCACTCCAACCGTAATCGCCCACTTGCGTTTTCACTTCCCAGGAGCTATCCCAGTTGAGGTTAAAGCCCCCTATCACACCACCTTGCTGTCTGTTGCTGTTGAAATTACCCTGCCCTTCGTTATCCACCTGTGCATCATATTCAATACCCATGGGATTGGTGCCAAAAACAAAACCGTTTTGCCCGTCTTTATACGTATCCAGAATAAACAAAAAACTGTCGTTGTTGTCCAGTAAAGCATCTCTTCTTGCATCCGAAACCACCAGTTTATCGGGCTGCGCATCGAAGCATACTACTGCCACATAAAAGGTATGTTGACTATATCCTATTCTAATATCCGTTTTCTCTGAAGCTTCTGTTCCGAAATTTGGTTGGGTTTGCAATAAATCACCAATTGGCTGAAGTCCTGTCCATATTTCATCCTGAAGTACCTCTCCATCAACAATGGGATCTGAATCCAAGTATGTAGCCGAAGCTATGGGCCTGCTTATCGAAATACCACCATCCATTCCGGCCTGTGACCAAGCCCACCCGGGTATCAGAATGATCACAAAAGCCAGTGATCGCTTTATCCTTTGTAACATAAGCGTAAAATCTTTTTGTGCGATTAATCAACCGCAAATATACTGGTCATCAACCAAATCCTCATCGAATTAGAAATTATTCGTCATGTGAACAGGCCAAACTATGTTGTCCGTTGTCTTGTTTCAAAATTCCCGGTGGGCATATCACACATTACACACAAAGGACAGGGCGTTCTGCGCCAGAGGCTTATATTTTTTTATATTCTCGACTGATAGGTAAATAGCTGATAATACCTGCCCTCACTGGCAATGAGCTCATCGTGAGTGCCTCTTTCTACAATCCTCCCTCCTTCGATCACCAGAATCTGATCGGCTTTTCTGATGGTACTTAACCGGTGAGCAATCACAATGGTTGTTCGCCCCTTCATCAACTCTCCCAGGCTTTCCTGAATAAACGACTCACTTTCAGTATCCAGATTGGAGGTGGCCTCATCGAGAATGAGTATGCGGGGGTCGGCAAGGATAGCCCGGGCAATGGCTATCCGCTGCCGTTGTCCACCGGAGAGCTTCACTCCTCGTTCACCGATCACCGTATCCATTCCATCCTCAAACCGATCGGTAAATTCATTGACATGGGCCGCCTTTACAGCCTCCATCAGTTGATCATCAGTAGCCGTTGGACGGGGAAAAAGAATGTTTTCCCTGATGGTGCCTTCAAAAAGAAATTCGTCCTGCAATACCACCCCGAGGTGTTGTCTGAAACTCTCCAGCGAGATAGAAGACATGTCTTGCCCATCGAGCAATACTTCCCCGGAAGTAGGTTGCAAAAAAGAAGCGGCCAATCCTGCAATTGTCGATTTTCCCGAGCCCGAACTGCCCACTAATGCAGTAACTGACCCGGCAGGGGCATCAAATTTTATCCCTTCCAATACCATCGTTTCCTGATCATACCCAAAATTGACATCCCTGAATTCCATATCCCCTTTAATATGCTGAAGCACTACATTGTGTTTTCCCCTATCAGCTTCTGTAGATTCGTTCATGATCTCTTCTGTCCTGTCCAGCCCTGCCAGGGCTTCTGTGATTTGTGTGCCGATATTGCTCATTTGTATTATCGGCGCGACCATAAATCCTAAAAAGAGGGTAAAAGAAAGGAAATCACCTGTGGTAATGGATCCCTCAACGATCATATAACCGCCAAAACCCATTATCCCTGCCGATGCCAATCCTAACAGAAAAGTAGCAGAACTAGTTACCAAACTCGTTGAGACCATTGATTTCTTTATATTTCTAAACAGTTTTTCCACGCCGTCTTCGAAAATTTTTATCTCCTGATCCTGTGCATTAAATCCCTTTATCACCCGAATACCACTGAGTGATTCCGTTAGCCGGCCGTTTACATCAGCATGGATCACCCTTCTTTTCCTGAAAATAGGGCGGATATAATTAAAAGCTTTCATTGAAATTAATCCAAAAACAAGAACCGGAACCAATACCATTAAGGTGAGCTTTGGGCTTATTTTAATCATCATCGTGGTGGCTACAATAGCGGTGAGCGTACCTCCAAACAACTGAACCAGACCGGTGCCCACCAGATTTCTCACTCCCTCCACATCATTCATGACCCTGCTCACCAGCGTACCCGATTTATTATTGTCAAAAAAACGAACAGGTAGTTTTAAAACCTGTTGATGAACCTTCACACGTAGACGCGCAATCAGGTGCTGCGCTTCAACACTTAGAATGAGTGTGAGCAAAAAAGATGTTACAGATTGAATGAGTAACGCAGCTATTACCGCTATTATTATCACTTTGAGCATTTCAAGATCCCCTTCCCCGATCACATTATCCATCAAATATTTACTGGATCCTGGTAAAACCAGTCCGGCAAGTCTATTGATTATAACGAAAAATAATCCCAACAATAATAGCTTCCACCTTGGCAAAATGATGGTTTTAAAAACCTGCGACAATGATACTTTTCCTTTCTTACCCATTATAATTCACTTAAACCAATCAATAAAATGTTTAAACACAAATTTAGTTGTTTATCCAACCTTCACAAAACCTGTCGTTAAATCAGTTGCCTGATCAATCCGAATGACAATTCAAGCAACCACACATTCATCAACAACCTGAATCCTGATTAGGAGCCTCAACAATCAGCAAATGGCACGGAACTTGTATTCAATCACATGACACAAAACAACTGCAAGTTATGGAACCGATAAGCAAGAATAACATATATCTCCAGTTTACTCATTTTATTCAGAAGCATTTTGAGCTACCTGAAAAATGCAAGAATGTACATCAAATTCAATTTTATGTGCATGAACTCAATGCGTTGATCGACCGGTACAGAAGTCGTTTCAATTTTGTTCCCTCACCAGCATATGCTTTGCTTTTGGAATATACCGTTTTGTATCGGGCTATGACGCACAAAGAACATTTATTACACTTATAATAATCGGTTTAATGATGTCCGGTGATCACCAGGGTGCCTTTATTAGGACTTGTGTCAAAAAGCACATAATTTCCTTGTTCGTCCTGAAGAACCTGTAAATTGGTGGAATCATTGTTGCCATTTTGTTTCAGTACCACATTGCTCCAATCATCCGGAACATATGTCTTCAGTGTAAGTGGCTGACTATACCATTTTTCATCCAGGGAGCAGGTGAGTTTGAGCGAAATTTTGTCTTTTTCAACGGCTTTTTCGATTATCGTATTTTTTCTTTCCCTGATATACTTAGTCACATCGGCAAAAGTAGCTACCCAAAGATCTTCTTCATACTGTTTCATATAAGCGAAGTATTCTTTCAGTTCCTCTCCGGTACGGGGCTCCCAGCCAATACCATCTATGCCATGAAACACCAATACCAGCCAAATATTATCATTGACCAGCGCAGTATCGACCCAGGCTTTCATTTTCTCCATAGGAACATTGGTAAGGGGGCCACGTTGCCACTGTACATATTCCCTGGGAGAAGTACCCGGTTCCACATCACTTCCCCGATTGAGCTCCTCCATATAAGTTGCAGGCATACGGTTTCTCAAGGCCGGATATATTTCAAAGGCATAATCCATCACCCGCTCATTTTCTGTTCCGTAGGGACATTCAGCTGAAA
>JAOUKJ010000814.1 GCA_029882675.1 Cyclobacteriaceae bacterium | reverse complement strand
CGAAAGGTAGAAGATCATGAACTGGAACACCTGGCAACGTTATTTAATAAGCCCAAAGTTGCCGTAAAAAAAGAAGGTATCCTGAACAATGTAGATCTGCATTTTAAAAATGAGCCGGCACGTCACAAACTGCTAGACGTGATGGGAGACCTTGCATTGGCCGGAAGGCCTATTAAGGCACAGATACTCGCTGCCAGGCCCGGACATGCCGCCAATGTGGCTTTTGCTAAAAAACTAAAAGCAGCCATGACCAAGGCAGAAAAGAGCGAAATCCCTAAGTATGACCCCAGCGTCCCCCCTCTTCTGGACATCAACCAGATTTCCAACATGCTGCCCCACAAATACCCCTTTCTGCTCATCGATAAGATTCTCAGTCTTACCGAAACAAGCGTATCGGGTGTGAAAAATGTTACGATGAATGAGCCTTTTTTTCAAGGTCATTTTCCAGGAAATCCCGTCATGCCTGGTGTATTACAGGTTGAATCAATGACCCAGATCGGAGGTATTTTGGTACTAAACACTGTACCTGATCCGGAGAACTACTGGACATATTTCCTGGGGATAGAAAACTTTAGATTTAGAAAAATGGTGTTGCCCGGGGATACGCTGATCATTAAATGCGAACTTGTAGCTCCTATTAAACGTGGTATTGCTAAGATGTCGGGCAAAGCCTGGGTGGGTAAACACCTGGTTTGTGAAGGCACTATGCTCGCCAGTATTGTAAGAAAAGACGTATGAACCAACCATTAGCCTATATACATCCTGAAGCTAAAATTGCCCGGAATGTAGTTATCGAACCCTTTAGCAATATTCATAAAAATGTAGTCATTGAAGAAGGTACCTGGATAGGGCCCAATGTTACAATTTTTGAAGGTGCCCGAATTGGAAAAAACTGCAAAATATTTCCTGGGGCATCCATTTCAGCAGTTCCGCAGGATTTAAAATATAACGGAGAAGAGACTGAAGTCATTATAGGTGACAATACAGTAATACGGGAGTGTGTCACCATTAGCCGTGGCACATCCGACAGGCTAAAGACAACCATTGGAAGTAATGTGCTACTTATGGCATATGTCCATGTTGCTCACGACTGTATTATTGGAGATCACTGTATTCTGGCCAATGCTGTCCAATTGGCTGGTCACGTGATTATAGATGATTTTGCCATTGTGGGTGGTGCCAGTGCCATCCATCAGTTTGTTAAAATAGGCGCCCATTCCATGATCTCCGGTGGCTCACTTGTCAGAAAAGATGTTCCCCCCTTCACAAAAGCTGCCCGTGAACCCCTCTCCTACTGCGGCATCAATTCCATTGGACTGCGCCGGCGGGGATATTCGACGGAGAAAATAAACGAAATACAGGAAGTTTATCGTTATATCTACCTGAAAGGGCTAAATAATTCCAAGGCCCTCGATCTGATCGAACTGGAATTGCCCTCCTCTACCGAGCGGGACGAAGTAATAAATTTTGTTCGAAACTCAGATCGCGGCGTGATGAAAGGTTATACATATTAGTTTTGCATAGGTTACCTTTTATTAATTATTATAATATATAAAAAAACTCTTTTAATCGTATTCAATTATACTTAGTTTTAAACACGTAATAAAACATTCTCCACAGCAATGAAAACCATTAAGAACCTACTTCTCTTTTCTTCACTGATGATTATTTTACTCGGATGTCCGGATAAAAATACACCTGAGCCTTCAAGTGCCGAGCTACAACTTGAAAAACTGACCGGGGCATACAACTCTTCCTCTTCCA
>JAOUKJ010000813.1 GCA_029882675.1 Cyclobacteriaceae bacterium | reverse complement strand
TATGCGGGAGGCAACAAACTATGGTTTCTTCCTGGAGGGAAAGCGGAAATTGAGTATTGGTTTTGGCAATGATCAATTTATAGAAAACAGCTTTTTACAAAAAATATTTCTGGGGTCCAATTTCCCCAATCCTTTTAGTGATGGCACCGTCATCCCTTTCAGGCTTCCACAGGGCAAAGATTACGAAGTAGAACTCGGGGTGTATGACCTGATGGGCCGGAGGGCGGCCTTGTTGCTCGATGACGTCCTCACCGGAGGAATGTATGAAATAAAATGGGTCGGCAATGACCGTTCGGGAAAAGCCGTGGCCAATGGTGTTTACCTCTATGTACTGAAAGTACGGCAGGGACAGCAGGAGGAGAAGTATTTGAGGAAAATGGTTGTTAGGTAGATATTATAAATGAGATTTTAGATAGGAGACTGAAAGACAAAATAGTTGAGCAATACTATTTTATTAGCCGCCTATAACGTAGCGGTTTGGCATTTTGTCGCCGCCATCGGCGGCGACAAAATGATCTAAATGTTCTTTTTTGGAGGCCTTTGGCCTCCAAAAAAGAACGAAAAAACCAGTGTCTGTCCTTAGAGTAGGACTATTTACAACTTAATATTATTGCATAAAAATGAAAAGCATCACCCATACTCTTATTCTAATGACCATACAGGTAGTTTGCCTGTATGGTCAGGACATCGTATACGATACCCCTCCGGTGTACCTCAACCATAAGTCGGCCCCGCCGGTACTGGCCTGGCTCAATCCTCTGGCCAATGACGATACACTGGCTATGGCCACCCTCAACCTGAAGGTGGGCATCAATTCCGAATCGGAGATCACAGCCTATAATGTGGCACTCAATGACCTGCCTGTAGGGCGGGCCAACAGCTATCGCAATGTTGATGATCGCGTACACAACTTCGACATGATGCTCGACCAGCCCCTGGTGCTCAAAGAGGGACCAAATAAAATTACTGTTTTGGTCAAAAATGCCCGGGGCAAAGAGGTGGCAGAAGATCGGACGGTGTATGTAAAGCTTCCCGAACAGTTGATTGTCACTTCTACCCGCAAAGACTATGCCCTGCTTTTTGCCACTGACGAATACCAGGAATGGACCGACCTGAACAATCCCCTCAATGATGCCCGTACCATTGGAAAAGAACTGGAAGAGAACTATGGCTTTGAGGTAGAACTGGTTGAAAATGCTTCAAAGGAAGAAGTGTTGATCAAATTGAGGGAATACGCACAGAAGAAGTTTGAACGCGATGATCAACTCTTTGTGTTTTTTGCCGGGCATGGTCATTTCGATGAGGTGTTGCGCAAAGGATTTTTGGTAGCCAAAGATTCAAAAAGAAAGGACGAGAGTTTCATGTCCTACATCTCCCATGCCGACCTGCGTGAGACTATAGACCGGATACGCAACCGGCATATTTTTATGGCCATGGACGTTTGCTTTGGCGGCACATTTGATCCCCTACTGGCTCTGACCGGCACCCGGGGTATGGACGACGGGTACAACCAAACCAAACTTGAATATATTAATCGCAAGCTGGAATACCAGACACGAAAGTACCTCACTTCCGGCGGTAAAAACTATGTTTCCGATGGCATACCCGGCCAACATTCGCCTTTTGCCCATGCTTTCCTCAACGCCCTGCGGTCGTACGGTGGAAACGATGGTGTTCTCACCCTGGGCGAAGTGAAAGTCCATCTTGACAAATTGAGGCAACAGCCAAGGTCCGGCTCTTTTGGTCAGGATGAACCGGGCAGTGAT
>JAOUKJ010000812.1 GCA_029882675.1 Cyclobacteriaceae bacterium | reverse complement strand
TTCCCTCCGCCTATAATCAGTGTAGTGATCTGGTCAAGCTTCAGGAAGATGGGGTATAAAGTGTTCTGTTCCATGATTTCCTTAATTTACGCTGAGGTATTGATCAAACAAAGGTATTTCCAGGCTTGAAGGCAGGCCTGCCTTGAGCTCTGCCTTGAGGTCGATGCGGTAATTTACGACTTCACCAACTACAATAATGGCAGGGGCCTCCGGTTTATGTTCATCTGCGAGTTCCAGGATGTTATCAATTTTACCTGCCAGGTAACGCTCATTTTCACAAGTGCCGTTTTGTAAGAGGGCTATGGGCGTATTTTTCTGTCCCAGGTTTTCAAACAGGTCCACAATCTGCGGCAATTTGTTCAGTCCCATCATAATCACGACAGGCACCCTGGCCTGGGCAAAGAATTTCAGGCTGGCCGAAAGTTGTCCGTTTTTTTCTGTGGCCGTCACTACAGCATAACCTTCATTCACACCTCTTACGGTGAGGGGAAGGCCGGCGTTAGTGAGTACTGAAGTTGAACTGCTCAGGCCGGGGATAACATGGCCCGATATACCCCATTTACGCGCATAGGTTAGTTCTTCCTGACCGCGGCCAAATACGAAGGGATCACCTCCTTTGAGCCGCACCACATGGTTGTCTTCCCGGGCAAAGTGTACAATCATCCGGTTGATCTCGTTCTGTGAATACCGGTGGTTGCGGTTGCGTTTACCAACGTTGATCTTTATCGCTTTTTCCGGGACATGTTCCAGAAGGACTTTGTTGATAAGGGCATCATAAAGTACGACGTCCGCCTCATTCAGGGCTTTTACCGCTTTTAGGGTGATCAGCTCCGGGTCTCCGGGTCCTCCACCTACTAATGTTAATTTTCCGTTCATCGTGTTAGGCTTTATAATGATCAACTATTTGTTCCCGTGTGGTCTCTTTTGCGCGCTTTACCTGAAAAGCCTTTACTTCTATGCAGAAGGCCCGGGCCAGCGTCAGGTAGGTGTGGGCAAAATGCTCATCGGCTGTGTTTGAGGATATCTGTAAAACCTGCGTTTCAAATGAAGTTTCCCAGTGAATCCCAAACTGCTCTTTATGCTCCTCAAAAGTCTTGAGGATGTCTGTCTGTGTATTGGTTTCCTTGCCAATGGTCAGCAGCATTCCTTTGGCCGAGACGACAAAGAAATTGTACAGGTGATATATGCCATCAGCCCATCCCTTTTCTTCAAAAGCCTGCTCAGCCAAAGCGTATTGCTCCTGGCCTTCCTGTAAGATGGAGTCAACGGTATCGACAATCACCCCGGCGCATTCCCCGGTACCAATCTCCGGCTTGTATTCTTTCGTTGTTGCAGCCCAGTCAATATAATCGGTCGCCGTGAGTTTACTTTTGTCGGTCAGGTGTTTGAGCAGGTCGTAAAAGTAAATCTTTCCTTTGCGCAGGTAGTAGGTCATGAAGCTTTCCGTTGCCGCTTTTTCCCGTGCATAATCATCGAGTAGTAGTTCCAGGGCGAGCGGGGCCTTTTTTGTGGGGACTTTAATCACCCTGTCGGCCATCCTGCCCGTGCCATTATCGGTAATGCCCCCGCCAAGTACAAGTTGCGTGGCGGGTATTACCCGGCTACCGTCTTTGATGGAGCTGCCGTGAAAACCAATGCCGGCCACCATGTGCTGACCACAGGAGTTCATACAGCCGCTGATCTTGATTTTTAATCGTGTCTCAAAAATCAAGTCATTGTATTTTTCGCTGAGCAACTGTTCCAGCGCCCTTCCCAGTGCCGTGCTGTTG
>JAOUKJ010000811.1 GCA_029882675.1 Cyclobacteriaceae bacterium | reverse complement strand
TTTATTATTTCATTGGATGTTTTTTGTAAAAACTCATAAGGTAAATTTACCCAATCAGCGGTCATCCCATCCGTACTTTCCACAGCTCTTAAAACAATACATTTTTCATAAGTTCGCTCATCACCCATCACACCTACACTGTTAACTGGCAATAATATAGCTAGAGCCTGCCAAACTTTGTCATATAAACCCCAAGATTTTAAATTGTCAATAAAAATGGCATCCACCTCTTGTAATATACGCACATTTTCACGTGTTGGACTCCCAAGAATTCGAATGGCCAATCCAGGTCCGGGAAAAGGATGCCTTCCTAATAGTTCATTGCTCATCCCAATGGAAGCTCCTACACGTCTGACCTCATCCTTAAACAACATACGCATGGGTTCCACTATTTTTAATTTCATAAAATCGGGCAATCCTCCTACATTGTGATGACTTTTTATGGTTGCGCTGGGGCCTCCCGTTGCTGAAACACTTTCTATCACATCAGGATAAATAGTCCCTTGTGCCAACCATTTTACATCCTCAATATGATGTGCTTCATCATCAAAAACTTCAATGAACGCATTACCTATGACTTTACGTTTTTGCTCAGGTTCACTTACATTTTCAAGAGCATCCAAAAAGCGTGCCGAAGCATCAACTCCTTTGACATTAAGGCCCATGCCTTCGTATTGTTTCAGTACCGTTTCGAACTCATTTTTTCGCAATAAGCCATTGTTGACAAATATGCAATACAGATTTTTTCCAATGGCTTTATGTAGTAACATGGCAGCCACCGAGGAATCTACCCCACCTGAAAGTCCAAGTACTACTTTATCATTTCCCAATTTAGCTTTAAGTTCTTCTACCGTTTCTTCTACAAAGGATTGTGGTGTCCAATCCTGTCTGACCTTTGCTATTTTCACCAAAAAGTTTTCCAGAATATTTTTCCCGTCGGTAGTATGATACACTTCGGGGTGAAACTGAATGCCATAAGTAATTTCATCTTCTATTTTATAAGCTGCATTCTTTACATCTTCAGTACTGGCAATCATTACACTTTTGCTGGGTAATTTTTTAATGGTATCACTATGGCTCATCCATACCTGCGCACCGTTATTGATATTATCAAAAAAAGGTTCTTCTGTATTGATGGAATTTAAATGGGCTCTTCCATATTCTCGCGTATTGGATGGTGCCACTTCACCTCCTGAAAAATGAGCCAGATATTGTGCTCCGTAACAGATACCCAATAAGGGCTTTTTGCCTCTAATCCTAGACAGGTCAGGGTGTGGTGCATCATCGGCCCTTACCGAAAACGGACTTCCCGATAATATCACAGCATGAAAACTGTCGATATCAATTTGAGCTTTGTTATAGGGGTGGATTTCGCAGTAAATGTTGAGTTCTCTAACTCGGCGGGCAATAAGCTGCGTGTATTGCGAGCCAAAATCTAAAATAAGTACCTTGTTGTGTTGCATGCGCAAAAATAACAATGATTTTAGAATTACGTTTTACGAATTCCTATTTTTTATTCAAATTTTTAGAATTAAAAATTCACCCTTTAACGGTTCTAAGTGGTCCATAAGTTTTGCGATGAATGCATTACCATATTCCATGTAGAATTCAGAAAAATTAGCCCTTCGTTCTTGTAGACTTTGATTTGGAAACAGTTCGTTTTGCAACGCCATGACGCGATCTAAAACTTCATTCATTTTACGTTTTTGGGCTTTGAGCAAACGCTTTTCTAAATGTTCCAATCCTTTGATCTGTTTTCGTTCCTGTGCA
>JAOUKJ010000810.1 GCA_029882675.1 Cyclobacteriaceae bacterium | reverse complement strand
AAATGGAACTCCCCATAGACCATGGGGTATGGGTCGCTGCACGTGCCGGAGCCCTGAACCACCAACTGGCACATACTACCCCGGTATACATCACGCTTAATGGAGATGGCTTCCATAATCCCGAATCCGCCCCTGCATATCTGGACGCCAGTGAAAAATTCCTTCAGGAACTCGAAGCTGAAATAGCCCAACGTAATGAGCGGGTCAATTTCAATGCCTGGCGGTACCAGGAAGACCTGCAAAAACGAATTGATGAGGCGAGAGAGATTATTGAGGAATTGAGCGGGAAACTGAAATAAAGGAATTAATATTTCAAGCGGGCGATGATGTCCTCCGGATTCATAATCAGACCCTGTTTGGGCTTGCTTTCTTTTTCCCCTTTCACAAATAGTACAGGCAGTATCTTTTTACCCTTTGCGAAAGGCCATAACCTGGATTTTTATTACACCTACTCCCCCCTTACACGCTTCATCCTGTACAACCTGCCATCCGCCTTGGTAAATACATACATTTCTCCGTCGGCATCTCTTCCAAACCGCAGGTCTACCCTTTTGCTGCCGCACTGCTCTTCAATGGGCCGCTCCACACCATCAAAAGTAACGTTCCACCCGTAAATCGTGGCCTGCTCACCCAACACCAGATCGTTGATGTTTACATAAAAGAACCGCCCGGTTACAATACACCCGAAAAGGTATTTTCCTTTCAGTTCAGGTATGGCTTTACCCACATACTCAAATCCCCCGGAGATAGCCCGCATCTCATCATGATCGAATTGAGCTGCGGGATAGGTCACATTATACAACGAATCATCCGCTGGCAGGGGATAAAGCTTACTGCGATCGGCAGCATTGAGCATGAAAGTGCCCTCTCGCACCGGCCAGCCGTAATCATGGCCCGGCAGGATGATATTCAGCCCATCCACCTGCTGCTGCCCGATGTGGGAACCCAGCATCTGCCCCTTGCTGCTCCAGGTAATGCGGTGGGGATTGCGGAAACCAAACGCATAGATCTCGCCCAGGGTTTTGGCATTACCGTCGTTGGCAAAAGGGTTTGATGCCGGTATGCCGTACTGTCCGTTGGGACTGTTCCTGCCCAGTGGGTCGATGCGGAAGATCGTACCCCAGGGCATTTCCCGGTTATGAACCAGGTGTGGGAAACCCTCTTCTGCCGCCGCACCGTCTCCGATACTCAAATATAAAAAGCCGTAATCCTCGCCCCCTGGCTTTGAAAAAGGATTGAAGGTCACTTCCTGTAAACCATGGATACCCGTTACGAAATCAATACGAAACAGTTCACGGCTTTTGAGCGGGGCAAAGGGAAACGCTTCCGGGTCATCAGTTTTCCATTCCTTAAACACCCACTGGACGGTCACTTTGATCGAATCATCGTACTGAAAATAAGCTTCTTCCGTTGCGGGAGGTTCTGCATGGGTGGTATAAAGGAGTCCGTTTTCGCCAAATTCAGGATGAAAGGCAAAACTCCCGAAACCTGTGCCCAAGCCGGGTTTATTGATAAAGTCCGGGTGCCGGGCCCCCATGTCCAGGTACAATTTCGGTTGTCCTTCGTCCAGTTCATAAAGTTTGCCATTCAGATCAGAAAGGTATAGCTTTCCATTGTCAGGCCGGTAGTCCATTTTGTTGATCCGTGCCAGGGGTGGTTTTTCTGCCGTGGCCGGAAACCGGGTAATTTCTTCCAGGTCAACTACCAGGTCGGTCATGATTACTTTTTCGGGTACAGGGTCTTTGATTTCGGGGATGTTCCAACTGGTTTCG
>JAOUKJ010000206.1 GCA_029882675.1 Cyclobacteriaceae bacterium | reverse complement strand
TGTGGATAGTAATATTGTAGGATTTGTTAACCTGTTGGAGGGGTGCCGCCACCATGGGGTGAAGCACCTGGTCTATGCCAGTAGTTCCAGTGTATACGGACTCAATGAGACCATGCCTTTTTCGGTACATCACAATGTGGATCACCCCGTGAGCCTTTATGCTGCCAGTAAAAAGAGCAATGAGCTCATGGCCCACACTTACAGCCATTTGTTTAATATCCCCACTACCGGGCTCCGGTTTTTTACGGTTTATGGCCCCTGGGGCAGGCCGGACATGGCCTTGTTTTTATTCACTAAAGCCATCTATGAGGGTAAGCCGATCAGGGTATTTAACCACGGAGATATGCAACGCGATTTTACCTATATAGACGATATCGTAAACGGTGTTGTGGCCGTGATTAAGAATCAGGCGAAGCCAAATCCTGAATGGTCGGGCAAAACCCCGGATCCGGGGACATCAAAAGCCCCATATAAAATATATAACATTGGCAATAACCAGCCCGTGAAACTGATGGATTTTATTTCTGAATTGGAAAAACAAATTGGCAAAGAAGCCATAAAGAACATGGAACCCATTCAACCCGGTGATGTGGCCGCTACCTGGGCGGATACTTCTGACCTGGCAGCGGACTGTAATTATCAACCCAATACACCGGTGAGTGAGGGGATAAAGAATTTTGTGGATTGGTATAAATCGTTTTATCATGTCGGGTAATAGGGGCTTTGATATTGTTCCCGGCCTGGGGATCAGTGGTGAAAAAATGATGCTTTTCGCAGGGCCTTGTGTCATTGAAAGTGAAGAATTGTGCCTTGAAGTAGCTGCAACCATGAAGGAGATAACTTCTTCATTGGGGATTAATTATGTTTTCAAGGCTTCTTTTGATAAGGCCAACCGCACCTCGGCCGAATCTTTCAGGGGCGATGGTATGGAAGCAGGCCTGAAAGTGCTTGAAAAAGTAAAAAATACTGTTGGTGTACCCGTAATTACCGATGTTCATGAATCATTTCAGATCAATGAAGTAGCTTCAGTAGTGGATGTGCTGCAAATACCCGCATTTCTTTGTCGTCAAACAGACTTGCTGCTTGCTGCCGGAAAATCAGGGCGGGCTGTAAATATTAAAAAAGGACAGTTTATGGCAGCAGAAGATATGCAATATGCCGTAGAAAAGGTGAGGTCAACAGGAAATGAGAAAGTGACGCTCACAGAACGGGGCAATTCCTTCGGGTATCACAACCTGGTGGTTGATATGCGCAACCTGCCAGTGATGAGAAAGTTTGCCCCTGTGGTCTTTGATGTAACACACAGTGTCCAACAACCCGGGGGTGCCGGGGGCAAATCGGGAGGGCAGCGTGAATTTGCTCCTTTTCTGGCACGTGCCGCTGCCGCTGCTGGCGTGGATGGCTTTTTTATAGAGACTCACCCCGATCCGGCGAAAGCATTGAGTGATGGCCCGAATATGATCCCCCTGCATGAAATGAAAGATTTTCTAACGATGATAAAAGGTTACTTTGATTTGAGTAGCTCCGGAGAGGTGTAACATTTTACACCCCAGGACGCTGTAATAGAATTAATACCAGGCAATGCCGTTCATGCCTTTTTAATGATCATTTTTCAGACTGAAAATAGTTTGTTTTTTACTTTAATCTATGAAGGCTGCCAGAGACACTTTTTAACATGGTAAAACTTTGAAGTAGTTTGAAGTAGTTTGAGGTTGAATTGTTGGTAGTTGATTTTGATCTGCCTATTTTTGTTTCGATGAGTTTTCTGGCACCACATTTCTTTTTTGGACTTTTTGCCCTTTCAATCCCTATAATCATTCATTTGTTTAATTTCAGACGGGCAAAGAAAGTGTATTTCAGCAGTAATCGCTTTCTGAAAAAGGTAAGTCAGGATACCCGTACAAAAAAGCAATTGAAGCACCTGCTCATTTTATTTTCAAGATTGTTGTTTGTTTTGTTTTTAGTGCTGGCTTTTACCCAGCCTTTTATCCCATCAGATAATAGCGGTCACGCGGGAAAGGTGCAGTTATACCTGGATAATTCGTTGAGTATGTCCAATGAGGTAGAAGTGGATATTACGGCACTGGACAGAGGAGTGGGATATGTTGGGCAGATTGTTGAACAATACCCGGAGGGCACACAGTTTCGGTTATTAACCAATGATTTCGCTCCTTTTTCTAATATTTACCGCTCAGGAGATGAAATACTTGATTTGACCACTGAGTTGGATTATAGCCGGGTGAGACGGAGTACTGATGATATTTCCCAACGACTTTTTACCGCGGAAGAAAAAAATCGGGATGAAGACATTTATTGGATTAGTGACTTTCAAGCATCGGCAGGCGGTGGGAAGCCTTTGATTGATACGGTTAATTATTACAGGATTCTTCCGTTAAGTTTTTTATCTAATCAAAACGTATACATTGATTCTGTTTTTGTCGAAAACCCACTGTTATTTAATAATGATAACATTAAATTGTTTGTGCGTGTATCAAATGCCGGTGAAGAGGAAGTACAAGACCTCATTGTTAAAATTTTTATAAACGATTTGCAGGCCACTACTGCCAGTATTGCAATACCTCCCATGTCAAATGAAGTGGTGGCATTCGATTTGGCCTTTAACCTGGAACGGGTAAACCGGTGCGTAGTGAGTTTTGAAGATTTCCCTGTTACTTTTGATAATGAGTTTTTCTTTACCCTAAAGGCCAGAAGAAAAGTAAAAATCCTTGAAATAAAAGAGCAGCCGGCCATCACTTCCGTTCAAAAGGTTTATGCCAATACCGCATTGTTTGATTTCACCTCAAACATGGTCGGTCAGCTCAACTACAATCTGGTCAGGGAAGCGGATCTCGTTGTCCTTAATGGGATAAGCCATATCGATAATGCATTATTCGCTACCCTGAAGAATTACAGCTTGTCAGCTGGTTTAATTATGATCATCCCTGCGCCTGATATCCAGCCAGGAAGTTTTAGTCAGCTCACAGGTCTTGACCTGAAGGTGAAGGATACTGTAGCACAGACAGACCTTGCCGCTCCAGATTATAAAAACCCATTTTTTGATCAGGTTTTTGAAGAAGAAACAACGCGAATGTCTATGCCTGCTGCGAAGCAGACACTCTCCTGGTTTAGGGACAGAAGTGCTATACTAAAATATGGAAACGGAGATCCGTATCTGTCAGAAATTAAAAATAATGGTCACTTTTTGATTTTCGCTTCTCCACTCAGTCTGGACTATACCGGTTTTAGCCAACATGCGCTTTTTGTTCCAGTGATGTATAAGTCAGCCATCAGAAGTGTGCGTGCTGAAAACAGCTTGTATTATTACCTGGAAGATGGTATGGTTTCGCTAAAGCCTGATTCTATTGCGGAAAACAGCCTGGTGAAATTAAGGGCAGGTGAAAGCGAGATCATTCCTGAGCAGCAAATTTATGGGAGGGAAGTCACATTGCAACTGCCGGGCATTGAAATGCTTCCGGGTTTTTATAACCTGACCCTGAACGATGAAATGCTTGATGTGCTGGCTTTTAACCACAATAGTGAAGAGTCTAAACTGGATCAACTGAAAATGGAGGAAATAAGAGAAATTTTCGCAAATACGAAATATGATATTTTAAACGCAGGAGATCCTCAAAATACGGAAAACATGTTGAAGGAAGTTTTTTCTGGTGTTCATTTGTGGAAATACGCCATTATATTTGCATTGGTTTTTCTGCTTGTTGAGATTTTATTATTTAGATTTATGTCATAAAATGAAAATAAGTATTCAATCTGTAAAGCTGTGTGACGACAGGTCGCCCTGGCATTTAAAAGAAGTCAATGTCAGTATTGAGGATGGAGTAATCACTTCAATAGGGACAGAACAAAGCAAAGGACAGGGCACCGTCATCGATGGCCGGGGAAAATGGCTCACCATAGGCTGGTTTGACATGTGGGCTCATTTGTGCGATCCCGGACTGGAACATAAGGAAAATCTGGATTCAGGCCGTAGTGCTGCCGTAGCAGGAGGCTTTACAGGTGTAGCCGTATTGCCTAATACTCAACCCGTTACTGAATCGAAAAGTGCACTTAGTTATATTACAAAGGGTAATGAGGATCATGTAGTTGCCTTGTACCCACTTGCTGCTGTAACCAAGGAAACAGCAGGTCATGAGATCGCTGAAATGCTCGACCTGGAAGCCCATGGAGCTGTAGCCTTTACTGATGGGCTTAAGCCCGTTACGCACACAGATGTAATTGTAAAAAGTTTGCAATATTTACAAAAAGTCAATGGCTTGTTTATTCAACGCCCCGAAGATACGGATCTGACCCTTTATGGGAATGTACATGAAGGCCCCGTGAGTACTTCACTGGGTTTAAAAGGCATGCCAGCCTTGGCTGAAGAGCTGATTATACAGCGAGATCTGGAGTTGTTGAAATATGCCGGTGGAAAGATGCATTTTGCCAATATATCTTCTGCGGGTAGTGTGAACCTGATCAGAAAGGCAAAAGGAGCAGGTTTGAATGTGACTTGTGATGTGACCTCATTTCAACTTCTGTTTAACGATGTTGAGGTGTTGCCATTCGATACCAACTATAAAGTAAATCCGCCTTTCAGGTCAACTGACGATGTTGAAGCACTATATGATGGAATAAAGGATGGAACCATCGATGCCATCGTTTCGGCACACAATCCGCAGGACGAAGAATGTAAGAAACTGGAGTTTGACCTGGCGGATTTTGGAGTCATCAGCTTACAGACGGTGGGGGCCAACCTGGCCAGTATGTCAGCACTTGTTCCGCTGGAGGTTTTACTGAAGAAAGTAACGACTACACCGCGGGAAATCCTGGGCTTGGAAGTGCCCGCTATTGAAACAGGCAGTTTGGCAGAACTGACATTGTTTGATCCCCGAGAGGAATGGCTATTTAATAGTCATTCAAACTATAGTAAATCTGAAAACTCACCCTTTTTTGGTCAGCGGCTGACAGGCAAGGCAAGTGCAGTGATCAGGGGAAAAAAGTACTGGTATGATCAATAGATATAATCAGCTTCCTGCATTGGCCAGGGTGCCACTGAAATTTGGGGCCGTAGCGGCATTACTCAATTGTGCATTGATGTTCCTGCTTTTTAAGGCAGAAAGGCACCCTTCTCTTATTCCCCCTTACCTGGATAGCCGTATTTTGGTGTTTTTGGTGTTTATTTATTTTGCGCTTCGGGAATATAAAGTAGTTTATAATAATGGTATTCTACATTTTTGGGAAGGGTTGTTTATGGGAATTTCTGTTTACCTGACGGTGGGTATTCTGGGTGCGTTCTTTATTCTAATCATCAGTAAATACGATGCTTCATTTGTAAGTATGTATATTCAAAATGTGGTTGAGGGAATAGAAAGAGCGCGGGAGGAAATGTTGAATGGTCCGCAAAAAGTAAAAATGACTGAAGAAGAATTCGATAACTTGTTGGATGGATTAAAACAAACTACAGCCGCTGGTTTGGCCATCGATTACTTTATTAAGTCATGTATTATCGGTTTTTTAATACCTTTGGTTTATTCAGTGATCTTTAGAAAAACTGATAATTAGTGTTTATCAATAAGAACATTAGAATGTTTTAACTAAATATACTTATCATGGAAGATCAGGAACAAATACAAGATGATCAACAACGCGTTTCCGTTAAAGATGCCGCCGTAAAGTATGGTTTATTATTGGGAGTAATTCTGATAATTTATGGAATGATACTTCAGTTTACTGACATGTCAGCAAATAAGTATCTGGGGTATGTTAACTATGTCTTTGCTATTGCCTTCATCATTTTGGCGCAGAACTGGTATAAACAGAATGGTGATGGGTACATGAAATTTGGCACCGGCCTTGGAATAGGCACATTGACGTCAGCCATTGCGGCATTTATATCAACGGTTTTTTCTTATGTCTACATTAAGTTTGTGGATGACTCCATGCTGGATATGATCAGGCTGATGCAGGAAGAAGAATTAATGAAAAGAGGCATGAGTCAGGAGCAGATCGATCAGGCCCTGGAAATGACCGGTTTTATGATGAAACCCGAAATATTGATGGCCATGGGTTTTGTTGCTATGGTATTCTTCTGTTTTATTTTATCTTTGCTCGTCACTTTATTTACCAAAAAAGAAGATACTTCGCAAATATAGTAAATGACCAATCCTGATATTTCTATTGTTGTTCCCCTGCTCAATGAGGAAGAGTCCCTTGGAGAACTTTGTGCCTGGATAGATCAGGTATGTAAAGATGCCGACCTGGACTATGAAATCATCATGGTCGACGATGGCTCTTCAGATCGTTCCTGGCAAATAATTGGCGAACTTTCTGAGAAAAGCAGTCGCATCAAAGGAATAAAATTTAATCGTAATTATGGAAAATCAGCGGCATTGGATGTCGGGTTCCGGGAAGTAGCCGGCAATGTGGTCATCACCATGGATGCCGACTTGCAGGACAGCCCGGATGAAATCCCCGGCCTGTACCAGATGATCATGAACGATGGTTATGATATGGTTTCAGGATGGAAGAAAAAACGCCATGATCCGATATCGAAAACCATCCCGTCAAAAGTATTTAATTTTTTCACACGCATGGTCAGTGGGGTAAAACTCAATGATTTCAATTGTGGTTTAAAGGCCTATCGCAGCGAGGTGGTAAAAAGTATTCAGGTATATGGCGAAATGCACCGCTACATTCCGGTTATTGCCCGTTGGTATGGTTTTACTAAAATAGGGGAGAAGGTAGTTGCCCACAAAGCGCGTAAGTATGGTACCACCAAGTTTGGGTTGGAACGATTTATTAATGGTTTTCTCGATTTGCTTTCCGTGACCTTTGTGACCCGGTTTAAACGTAAACCCATGCATTTTTTCGGAACGATAGGAACACTCTCCTTTTTGGTGGGATTTGTTTTAATGATAAAAATAGCCTGGGACAAAATAGATGCCGTTTATTTTTCTAAAATACCGGTGAGAAGGGAAATTATTGAACAACCCGCCTTTTTTCTCGCCCTTGTTGTTCTGGTCATTGGTGTACAATTATTTTTGGCTGGTTTTCTAGCTGAAATGATTGCAATAAAATCGCATAGTCGGGAGGAATATCTG